>JAQVDY010000029.1:0-3802 GCA_028698215.1 Actinomycetota bacterium
TCTGTTTAATATCTTTTATTATATTTATATATTTAAATATATATTAATAGTTAAGTCAAGTGTGTGATGTGGAGAATAGGTTTCATAAATGTAAATTATTAAAGGGCTTAACTGGGATACAAGATAAACCTAAATTAAAATTAATTATTAAATCCTAACTTTCTACTTTACTTTAGGATCAGAAAAAATTGTACTACTCTGGATAGAATTAATTCGTGGAAACAAATTGTCGATAAATGCTGTAAGTTTGGGTGGAAATTAATTAAATTAATTGGCTGCAAGATTTAAAACTTAAACATTTTGCCAATTTTAGGGAGTGCAATCTTTTACGGCCCTAAAGGAAAGAGATCCGTACTTACTATCGACCCTTCTTAAAAAAATCCCCCCGTCATAGACCATAATGTATGCCCTTTCTGCACTTTCTTTAGTATTGGTCCAATAATAGATGATTTTTGAATGAGGGTCCCAGAGCGGGGTTTCCTTATCAGGTGTAATATCATAGTTAGCCTCTTTTTTTTCTTGGTCCCATACGCCTCCTGCATTTTTGCCGTGAAACATTTGTGAAGCAACAGCTTCTGAAACTGTAGGCAGTCTCCAGATGCCAACTTTTCTATCCAAGAGTTCCGTGCCTTCCTGGTTTAAATGCAGGCATATCTCTTGAGCCTCATAGTAGCTGGCTGCCTTATCAGGCCAGCCAGGCCCTCTGGGTGCCCATAGCAGGCAAACATTTTCAGTTTCGACTTTGCGCATTCCATAATTACTATCATCTACCCTCTGAGACACCCTTACAGTCCCCAAAATACTGGTAACTGCTAGAATAGCCAGGGGTAGGAGAATAATGGCATAAGCAACCTTTTTAGGTTCAGGTCTTCCCAAGAAAAAAAGTAATCCAATTCCCAATAAAGGAAAAAGGATCATAATCCATAATACGCTAAAGCTGGCACCAAAGAAAAATATGATGGCAGCAATTCCAATAGCAATGCATAAGAAAAGGGATGCTTTGGGGAACCGTATTCCTATAATTCCAATGGCGATAAAAACTATTGTAAATAACCAGTATTGCACCAGCATCACAAAAATGTTTTCCCATAAATTTTTGCTGTACCATCCTTCATGGAAATTTTCTATTCCACCCCAGTAGGCCCAGAGGGAGGCAATTACCATAACAATGGAAACTGCTGCCCATCCCAATATTAATCTTCTTTTATTGTTTATCATAACCTTGGGGCTACTTATTGCACAAACTTATATGCTTCCCTATAGTTTATTTAGCACTTGTAACGTATTATATTATAATGATTTAATATTTACTAAAGTATTGGTTCTAATAAATTAATTTATAAATATATTACTCTGATTTTTAAAGGAAAGTATATGAGGGCCGCCAGATTAAGATTTCTTTTTGAAGGGGTAATGGAGCTGTTGATAATTATGGCATTAGCAGCTGGAATTATACTGGGTTTTAAGGTTAATTATCTCTTCTTTTTAGTAACCGGTTTGGGAATAATCTTTTTTTTAGTATATGTAAAAAATAAAGCAGCCAAGGCTTCCAGGATTAATAAAGAAAATATTGCAGATAGGTGGGGGGCAAAAAGAAATAACGAGGCACCATCCGGGGACGTTAAAAAATTATTTCTTTATTTAAAACAAGAAACAGAAAATAAACAATACCAAATAGATGATACCACCTGGAATGATTTGGATATGGATTTGGTATTCAGACAAGCAAATCACACTATCTCTGTCACTGGTGCCCAGTATTTATACTATCTTCTAAGAAACCCTGTTTTTGACCAAAAGCTGCTGGCAGAAAGGGCGCATATCATAAACAGACTAATGCAAAATGATAAAACTTCCCAATCAATACAATTCCATCTACTTGATATTAGCAATTTGGAGGATGTCTCTTTCAAGATTTTTAATAGGAATTTAAAATATGATAGGAAATTGTCAGTATTGTATAGGATATTAAGCTTAATAATCATTGCCGAAATAATATTAGCTTTTTTTTATCCAACATTGGGGATTACCCTAATTGCTCTATCCGTATTTATAAACTTTATCATCCATAATTATAATAAATACAGGATATTTGAAGAAATATCAGAACTTAAGTATTTTAGGAGATTGATTGGCTGTGCCCAAAAAATAATAAAGGTAGATACCGAAGGCATAGATTTAGGCCAGTCAGAAATAAGGGTAATGGTTAAAAATTTAAGGAAGATATCTAGAAATCTTTCTTTTATAAGTATTGGCACTGGCGTAACTAAGACCGAGATAGAATCTTTCCTCGAGATTATAAATTCAATTTTTCTGATAGAGCCCATAATATTTTTTGCTACCATGGATCTTATTAGTCGGCATCAGGAAGATTTACTTAAACTGCATATGCTAGTAGGGAGGATAGATGCCCTTATAGCCATGGCTTCTTATAAAAAAAGCCTGAACTATTTTTGCTGCCCCAAGCTCAGTCCATATAAAGAGGCCAAAGATATAAGATATTTTTTGCAGGCAGATAACCTTTATCATCCATTACTGAAGAAACCGGTATCTAATTCAGTAAAAATAAAGAAGAGGGGGGTTATCATCACTGGCTCCAATGCCTCCGGAAAATCTACATTCTTAAAAGCTATAGGAATAAATGCTATTTTTGCCCAGAGTGTATTTTTTTCGTTCTCTGAGTCTTATCTCTCTTTTTATTATAAGATTTTTACTTCCATAGGTACTACAGATAATATTGAGGAAGGTGAAAGCTACTTCATGGCTGAGGCCAGGTTATTAAAAAGAATAATTGATGAAGGCAACAGCCAAATTCCAGTACTTTGTATATTGGATGAAATATTTAGGGGTACAAATACTGTGGAAAGAATTAGCTCTGGTTTAGCAGTGCTTAAGTACTTTACTGACAGGAATTTCTGTGTCATTAATGCTACCCATGACCTTGAGCTAGCAAGCCTGGCTAAAAATTTTTGCCAAAATTTTCATTTCAGGGAAGAGATAAAAGAGAAAGACATAATTTTTAGCTATATTTTACACCAGGGGATATGTAAGACTAAAAATGCCATAAAAATATTGAAAAGCATGGATTATCCTGAAGAGATTTATGAAAAAGCAATTAATATTAGTAAAGGATTCTAAATCTTATCTTATCCAAATGGTAATAAATTACAAAACCTTTTTAATTTATTCCTGGCAGGGCAAGGCAATTAAAATGTTTCTGGTTACAAATATCAGTATGGATTAAAGTTATTAGTTCCGGGTATTTTTAAAAAAAGGTAGAAAACTATATCCCGGATATTAACCTTAATTATTTTCTACTATATTTTCAATATAGCTTACTGCATTTCCAACACCATTTTCTTTACTTATAATATCTTTAATTTTTATGGCGTTGTTAATATATTTATCTGTTTCCATTTCCAAAAACCTCTGCCCTAAAGCTTCTACATTTATATCTTTTTCTTTTAGTGGTTTTACACCATAACCCTTTTGGTATAAAAGCTTTGCCCAAAAAGGTTGGTCTGCAGCAAAGGGAATAATCATCTGCGGTTTCCCACTAATTAATGCTGCTGCCATAGTTCCCGCTCCGCCATGATGAATAATCCCTTTTGCTATGGAAACAATAATGTATGTGGTGCAGATTTAATGGCAAAAATTGCTTTTCCCTCTTTTGATTCCAGCATGGACATCAAATCACTTTCTGATTCCTGAAATTCTATGCCTTCTTCCATAATAAAATTTTTAAATGATCTTCCCGTACAAATTACCGCACTATGCCCTTTGTTAATTGCATGTTTGGCTA
>JAQVDY010000029.1:3902-21349 GCA_028698215.1 Actinomycetota bacterium
ATTAGAAAGGCATGTCCTTATAATCAGAAGCCATAAACTATAAGCCTGCAAACGGATTGCAGGCTTATTTATTATCAATTATTTTTAGATGTAAGAATTTTATAAGCGGCCTTGTTTTACTCACAAAAAATCTTAACCGTTTCCTTGCCTTCTACATCTACAGTCAGGTCGCTTAGCTGATGGATAATTTCATCCAGGTCCTCAGGTTTTATCTTGGAAAAATCTGTTTCTATGCCTTTTCCCTGTAAAGCTTCGTTTACTTTGCCCTGGGCATCTTTGGGAATAAAAGATGCAAGTTTCAGCCCTGCATGTATCAGCTTTAACGGTACCCTGATATTCACCTTCTCCTGGTTTGGACTGCCTTCTGAAGGTTCAACCATAATCCTGATGTATTTGGGATTACTGGTTGTACTTATGCTGCTGTCATATCCTTTCTCTTTGGAGATTGCCTCCAGGAGCCTATCTGCCTCCTCAGCTGTTATTTTGCCTTCAGCTAGCAAATCCAATACCTTTTTTCTTTCCTCGTTCATGTTCTCCTCCTCGCAATTATGAAACATCCTGGATAATCCAAACCGGATTCATATTTACACCAGGTTAACAAATACTTCCCTGTCCGGTGACTTTATATGCAGCCTGGTACCGGACGAATTAAAGATCAAATTGAAAATAGTTAGATAGGAATGTAAAATTATCCCTCCCTTTCCACTGGGCCATGCAATAAGTGCTGCTAAAAATACCAGGGGAGCGGGCAGCATCAGCAAAGGCAAAATAATAAGCCACAGTATAAACAGGGGCAGCCATAGATGGAATCTCCTGCTACCACTCCTTTTTATCTTCAGGTTTAAAGTCAAGGGTATCATTGGCCTCCCCCCAGTTTTTTTATGGCCTCTTCAGCAGATATTTCCCCTTTTTCCAGCTGGCCCAGTATTTCATTGCTGGAGGCAGGGGGGTTTATCTCCACAAATTCAAGCATTTCTGATATCTTCTTTAGCCTTGCCTTGACTGTGGGATAGCTTATGCCGAATAGCTCCTCCATATCTTTGATAGAGCCCTGGCACCTGACAAAGGCAGTAACGAATATCTGGTCTTCCAAAGTAAGCTGGGCCAATGGAGGAAGTTCAAAATCACCTTCCACTGCAATACCGTTGCTTCTAATCCTTACCCTCTCCACAGTTATAACTGCTCCTTGGGTTATTTCAGTCAGCTCTTTCCAATCATGTGCCATAATGTCACCTCTATGATTAAAATTAACATTTTTAATTAATTTAGTATAAAAAATTAATAATGTCAATTTTTTAATTAATAAAATTAATATTTATTAAGTTTAAAATGAATTATATTAATATTTGGAGAGATTGGTTCACTGATAGCTATTTTTATATAAATGGTTTTAGCTGCTTCATAGTCATACCTTGGACTCAAATCCCGGCATGGCTGGGTCAAATATTAGGCAGCTTGAAAAACCAATTACCAAATAAGATAATAAAATCTATGAAATAAGGGAAAAACAGCAGCACAAGGTTAAGGAGCCTATAGTCAGTGGTACCATTATCCTATGCTATGGGCTGGAAGAATAGAAATTTTAAAATCCATGACATTTAGACAGGGGGAGAAAGATGAGTGAGTTTTTAAAAAAGAACCAGCACAAGAAAGAAGTAATAAAGGATATAATACAGCAGCTGCATCAGGGGCTTTCGGCCCAAGAGGCAAAAAAGAAATTTGAGCAGGAGGCAGGCAGCATTACTGCACAAGAGATTGCAGAAGTGGAGCAGTCCCTTATAGATGAAGGCATGGCTGTAGATGAAATAAAGCGGTTTTGCAATGTCCATGCACTGCTGTTTGAAGATTCCTTGTCCCAGATAGTATCCAAAGAGGAAGCTGCCGGCCATCCTATTAACACTTTCCGGCTTGAAAATAAGAAAATTGAAGAATTAACCGCCCAGGTAAAAAAGCTGGTAGAAAAAACGGCAGACCCTGATAAATTATTTCCAGAGCTAAAAAATTTACTGGCTAAACTTAAAGATATAGAGAACCATTATGTACGGAAGGAACAGCTTTTATTTCCTTTCCTGGAAAAATATGGATTTATGGGCCCTTCCAAAGTAATGTGGGGAAAGCATAATGAAATAAGGGACTTGATGAAAGGGGCCATTGGTAATATTGAAGCTGAAGATTACAAAAATGATCCTCAATCTTTTGTAAAGAAGTATATAGATCCTCTAGTGGAAGAAGTGGAAGGCATGATTTTTAAAGAGGAAAATATTCTTTTCCCTGCTTCCATGGAAAAATTAAAGGCTTCTGACTGGATAGGTATATTAAAAGAAAGCGATGATATAGGCTATACCTTTATTGAAAAACCAAAGGAAACCTCGGCCATAATAGAGGATTTAAAAAGAAATGTGGCAGCTGAAGCAGAGATCACCAGTGAAAAAGAAATAAAACTTCCTACCGGTATTTTGAATTTAAAGGAATTGATGTATATGTTAAACAGCTTGCCAGTGGATCTTACTTTTATCGACAAAGATGATACGGTAAGATATTTTTCCGATAATAAGGACAGGGTATTTGTGAGGACCAAATCAGTAATAGGCAGAAAAGTCCAGAATTGCCATCCCCCCCAGAGCGTGGATGCGGTAGAGAAAATTTTGGCTGCTTTTAAAGCAGGTAAAAAAGATGATGCTGATTTCTGGATTAATTTTAATGAAAAATTTGTTTTCATAAAATTTATTGCAGTAAGGGATGAAAGGTCAAACTACCTGGGTACAGTAGAGGTAACCATGGATATTGCCGGGTACCGAAGCCTAACCGGAGAAAAGAGGCTGCTGGATGAAGAAGATTTATCTCAATAAGTCAGTATATGAATTAACCGAAGAATTTCCCGAGCTTATAGATATATTAAAGGAGATGGGCTTTCTGGGAGTTTCAAATCCAGTGGTGAGAAACACCTTAGGCCGAAAAATGACCATACCGGAGGGCAGCAAAAAACAGGGTAAGAGCCTGGAGGAAGTATTGCAGGCTTTAAGGGGAAAGGGTTTCGAGGCAATAAATCCATAATAGAAATATTTTTAAGCTATCTAAACTAAAACAGAAAATATAAAGGTTCTACCTGGTCAAATCACAGCTGGAGCTATTTTAATTGAGGTATTTTAAAAAATTAATAATTTATCATTAATTTATCAACAGCCAGCCAGGCGGTTTTTATGGATATGAATGAAAAGAAGAAAAAAATAACGGAAAGAATTAATCAACTTCCCCCGGGCAGTGTTTCCCCCTCCCGTAAATATTGGTGTGCTACCTGCAAAAAGTTTTTTAACATGGACCAG
This sequence comes from Actinomycetota bacterium, assembly GCA_028698215.1. NCBI lineage: Bacteria > Bacillati > Actinomycetota > Actinomycetota bacterium. The sequence continues at coordinate 7,226 of JAQVDY010000029.1, forward strand.
CCAGTATGCCCTTTTATGACTAAGATGTGTGTCAACACCCCTATTGCTATTGAGAACCTTAACCCTGAATCCAGTGAAGGTATTGAAAAAATAGGTTTGTTCTACCCTAAGTTTACTCAAAAAATGCTGTCAGCAGCTATAAAAGAATATCCAGAAACAGGGAGACAAATAGCAGAAGAGTATTTAAGGTTTTTAAAGGACTGGAAAATAAAATACAAGCAGCAGCCCCTGCAAACAATTAAAAGTTTCTTGATTATTGTCAGCGGGGCTGAAACTGCCCAGAGGGTAAACGAAGAGGAAGTGACCTTTGTGTTTTTGGATGTAGGCAAAAACTGGGATCAGGAAAAGCTATTCAGTCTGGTATCTGCAGCTTTGCCGGTTTTAATTAAAGAGCTGGATATAAAGCAAAGGATTAAGCTGGATGCTATGGACATTCTGGGAGAGAGACCTATGGGAAAATATTATTGTCCCGCCTGTAAGATGTTCTTTGAATTTGGCATGGAAAGAGACAAGGTAACCTGCCCCCTGATGGCCCAAAAATGCATGTTTACTCCTACCAATATAGAAAGCTCAAATTACTCGGCTCAAGACCTGATAAGGCTCTACCAAATAAATCCGGATATATTCAAACGTTTTATGAATATTATAAATCCGGAGCCAGGCCAAATAAAGAATTACCTAAAAGATATACTGGAGAAGGAATGGAATCTAATGCTAAGTGCAGAAGAGTTGGATCAGCTGTCTGAAATATTAGGGGCATAGCATTATTACCGCAATACCAATCATAAGAAATGATAGCCAATCCAGAGCCGGCCAAGCCCCATAATCATGCTAAACACCTTGTAATTTTAGCTAAGTTACAGTTAAAATCTTAAAGTATAGCTATTGCCAATGAAGGGGGCCAGTATTGAAATGGAACTAAAAGATCTTGGTTTTGACTTTGGATTTTATCAGCCGTACCTATCAGGCCGAAGCGAATTGGAGGCAGCCAGAGTTATGTCTGTGGCCAAGAACAGCTATACCGTACTGGGTGAAAGAACGGAGGTTATGGCTGAATTATCAGGCAAGCTGCTATATGGCTGCAGTTCCCATGACGAGTATCCCACAGTAGGGGATTGGGTGGAGGTTGGATATTTTAATGATGGTATTCTGGCTATAATCCACCAAGTATTGCCCAGAAAGTCAATACTAAAAAGAAAGATGGCTGGAGGCAAAGTAGAATACCAGCTCATTGCAGCTAACCTGGACACCGCATTTATTATCCAGTCCCTTGACCGGGATTTTAATATAGCCCGGTTGGAAAGGTATCTTACCATGGTTAATGAAGCGGATATAAATCCGGTAGTACTGTTCAGTAAATCAGACCTGGTTTCAGCCCAGGACTTAACCAGCATGATATTTAGTATCAAAAACATAGGCCATGAATACCACATGATTCCGTTCAGCAACAATACTGGTGCCGGGTTAGACCAAATAAAAGCTATCATTGAGCCTAAAAAAACTTATTGCCTTTTAGGGTCATCAGGGGTGGGCAAGACTACACTTATAAATAATTTAATAGGCAGCAACCAGTATTTAACTAAACATGTGCGTGAAAAAGATGGAAAAGGGAAGCATGCCACCACCCGAAGGCAATTGGTGGTTTTAGAAGGAGGAGGACTGCTGATTGATACTCCGGGCATGAGAGAGCTGGGCAGCATAGATGCAGACTCTGGCCTGAGTGATACTTTCAGGCATGTATTATCCGTGGCAGAAAATTGCCGGTTTAAGGATTGCACCCATACCAATGAACCAGGGTGTGCTATTTTGGAGGCTTTGGGTGATGGCAGTTTAGATAAAAAACATTTTAATCATTATTTAAAGCTGAACCAGGAAATACAATACAATAAAATGAGCTATACCGAAAAAAGAAGGAAAGAAAGAAAATTCGGTAAGATGTGTAAACAAATAATGAAGCATAACAAGAAATTATGATATTGTGATCATCAATTTATCCACAGTGCCCGTTGTTTAGGGCTTTTTATATTTAACTAAAGTGCTATAATGTTATCCCAAAATACTAACCGCCTGCCAAGAAAGAAGCACATTGGAAAATATACCGGAATTGGATAAGAAAAAATATTGGCTGCTGTTATGGGGCTTGCTGATAGGAGTAGCTTTTGATATATTTTTTTACGGTAAAACTCTGGGGGTCTCCTACCCCTTATTCATATTGCTAGTACTGTCTGTAACTGCTTTAGTATTTTGCCGAACCTATGACCTTTTAAATAACTGGGCCTGGCTATGGGCGGTGCCCATACTGGCACTCTCTGCCACCTTCGCCTTGTATTCCAACCAGGTATTGAAAGTATTAAATTTCTTGATCATACCTTATCTGCTGATAATGATGATATCCGTTATTTCCGGAACCAACAGATCTGATTGGTCTGATTTAAGGTTTCTAGCTGATATGGCTATCAGGGTATTTATGCCTATCAGGTATATCAATATGCCCTTTATCACTCTATTTAACATGCAGGGCCATAGCCAGGAAAATAAAAGGAAAATATTCCCCCGGGTGGCCATAGGTGTATTGATATCCATCCCCATACTGGCTCTGGTAATATGGCTGTTATCTTCAGCAGATATAATATTTAAGGGTATCTTTGCCAATATACATTTTTCCAGGATAATAAAGCATTTCCTGCTTATACTGGCTATAACCGTATATGCCATTTGTTTCTACTGGGCACTGCTCAAGGATTTTGATGGTAAGGATAGGTCTAAATACGGGAAGATAAACTGGAAGAAATTCATTGACCCGGTAATATTAATGACTGTGCTGGGCCTCCTGAATATTGTATTGGGGGTGTTTTCAGCTATTCAGTTTAAATACCTGTTCGGGGGCCAGCAATATATTCAGCCTTCGGGTTTTACCTATGCTGAATATGCCCGCAGGGGCTTTTTTGAACTGGTGGCAGTAGCAGTAATTAACTTTCTTATAATTCTAATAGCCGTCTCCTTCTTAAAGAAAGAAAGCAAAAAAAGCAGTATTGCCGGCAAGGTTCTGCTGTCATTATTGGTGGTGTTTACCTTTGTTATGCTGTCCTCAGCTTTTTACCGGATGTTTCTATATGAGCAGGCTTATGGTTTTACCTATTTACGGATTTTTGTGCAGGCCTTTATGGTTTTACTGTTTTTCCTCTTTATCATCAACCTGGTTTTTATCTGGCATGAACCAATAGCTTTAATAAAAGCCTATTTCATAACTACCCTGGTTGTTTATATTGCCTTAAATTTTGCCAATGTGGATGCCATTATTGCACAAAACAATATTACCAGATACCAGGCAACAGGGCAGATAGATACCGAATACCTTAGAGGCTTATCTTATGATGCTGTTCCCTACCTGGAAGGCCTATTGGATGACGAACAAGCTGGAACAGAGATACAGGACTATTTTAACCAGAAACATGAAGATTTAAAGGCACAGGATGTATGGCAGAGCTTAAATTATTCCCGGTTCAGGGCATCCAATATAATTGGCAGGCATGTAAAATAACTGGGCCGGGCTGGCTGCGGACTGTGAATATACTTAGTTGGGTTTTGAGTATCAATAATCATATAACCTGGCTTGCTTGAAGAATTTAATGAATTATTATTTTAAACAGCTTTATTGCTAGCATTAAGTTTAGCATTTTGATTATTACTCCAAGATTTTAGATTTCTTCTCTACTGCTGCCAAACTAAAATTTGTCCATCTCTTTCTACTGTAAAACGGCAGCTAATAAAGGTAAAATAATTGCTAAAAAGGAGTAAATGCTGAGCTATATATTTATATGCCTGACAGCACTGGCGGTATCTGCACTAACCCTGTTTTCAGGTTTTGGGCTGGGAACCCTGCTGATGCCTGCCTTTGCCTTGTTTTTCCCATTACCCCTGGCTATAGCTGCTACCGCTGTAGTTCATCTGGCTAATAATATTTTTAAAGTAGTCCTGGTGGGTAAGAAAGCAGACTGGAAGGTAGTCCTAAAATTTGCATTGCCGGGAGCCGCTGCCGCTATGCTGGGGGCCTGGCTGCTAAACCGGTGGTCCAATCTTCCCCCTCTATTATCATACACCTTAGGCAACAACGTTTACGAAATGGGTTTAATAAAGGCGGTAGTGGGACTGCTGCTTATAGGGTTTGCTTTACTGGATATTATACCCAAGTTTAAAAATATCTCTTTTGGTAGGAAATACCTTTCCCTGGGTGGTTTTATTTCCGGTTTCATGGGAGGCCTGACTGGAATACAAGGCGCGCTGAGATCAGCATTTCTAATAAAAACCGGTCTAAGCAAGGAGGCTTTTATTGGCACCGGAACTGTTTCTGCAGTAATTGTAGATATAGCCAGGCTTATAGTATATGGTTTTGCATTTTACACCATGCAATTTGAAGCTATATCCAATAATCTTTATGGGCTGGTGGCAGCAGCTGCGGCTGCTGCTTTTATCGGATCTTTTATAGGGGTGCGCCTGGTAAAGAAGGTTACTTTCCGAGTAATACAGCTAATAGTAGGATCTATGATCATACTAGTAGGTATAGGTATAATTTTGGGTTTGATATAGGTAATTAAAGTAAGTAAAGCTAAAACCCGGGTTGTAAATTATTCAGGTACTTCGTTTAGGCAGCAATAAGGCCTACGCAGCCAGGCCTTATTGCTGTCATGTATTACCTGTAGGATTCACCTTCCACTTTCATCAGGGGGAAGGGGCCTTCACAGGGGAAATCGGTGAACTGTTTCCCCATTTCTGCTACCAGTTTACCTAGTGAATCAGCATCCTTGGCATCATACTCACAGAAGATTTTCACTACATCTCCCTTATCGTCTAACTGTATCCAGCTGCTGACCCAATAGGCATTGGCATCAGACAGGCTTTTAGCCACTTTGGCTACCTGTTCGGCCTGAGCTATCGGGATAGGTGAAGGTAGTGCATGGATTAGTAGTTGCTTTGCCATTTTCGCCTCCTTTCCATATGTTTAGGGTATAAAATAAAAAACCGGCCTCTTTAGCCGGTTTCGCTATTAGCTAAGCTTTTCTATACCAAAGGCGACCAACAATAGCAGGGAAAGCATAAACGCTTCCAAATGAATATTCTATTTAATTATGTAATTGTTATTATAAATAATTTTACTACTACAAAATAAAAAAGTTAACTATTTTTAAAAGATATTACACGCACTGGCATTACTGTCTCTTAAACACATAAATAGCCCAATTTACAGTATCCCGCCCATAGGACAGGTATTCATATTTGGTTTTACTTAACTTTTCTGTTAGCTCTGCATTATCTTTGTCATCAGGGTTAGATTCCATGTAATCAATGGTGGACCACCATTGTAATGTTTCGTAATGATCCCAGTCATCTTTATTGCTTACCATCGTATATATACAGGCTAGGCCCTGCTTTTGGGCAGATTCAATATTACCCAAATGGGTGCTAATGTCTTCCTTGCCAAGACCGCTTTGCTTAAGATACTGAGGATCAGGCTCCTGCAGCCAATAAGGCTCGCCTATCAAGATCAGCCCTTTGGGCCTGGTCATCTTTTTTAAGGCAGTTATGGTGTTTGCCAAACCGCCATAAGCAAAGCTGGCCCCAATACAGGCAGTAAGGCCAAATAATTCATTTGCTTCATTACTGTAGCTGGCACCCTCCATTTCTAAAAATTCTATATCAGCCGAAGGTACCCTAGCCTCTTTCTTCTGCCTGCAGTCTTTTATAAAATAGGGGGAAGCATCTATGCCTATCCCGGAGATACCATACATTTCTGCCAGTCTTATTAATACCTCTCCCTTGCCGCAGCCGATATCTAAAACCCTGCTGCCAGGCTTTAAATCCAGTAATTTCAGCAGCTTATCCAGCTTATAGCCGTACATAGGGTTACAAATGTCATGCTTGTGGTGAGTAATAGCATAATATTTCCATATATCCATTTTTTATCTCCTTTTTAATTTAGCTAAACTAATTTTATAATAAAGCCAAATCCGGGCTTTGAAAATATAAAACCATTAAATTTTAGGTAAAAATAATTTACAATTATTATCAGGAAAAAACCTGGGTATTTAATGCTTATGGCTATTAACAGAAATAATGAATATTTAAGTTCTGCTGCTTGTGTTTCCCTTACCGGGTGCAGGGCCCTGGTTACCGGGGCTGCTTCAGGAATAGGGGAGGCTATCTGCTGCCGGTTTGCCCGTTCAGGGGCAGATCTTTTGATGATAGATATTAACCAAAAAGGCCTGGAAAAAGTTAAGGCCAGTTTAAGCTCCTGTGAGGTAGAAATAGAAACCCATGTCCTGGATCTTTCCCGCAAGGCAGCTATTGATGATTTTTGGGAAAGCAGGAAAAACCATAAACCCAATATACTGGTTAATAACTCCGGCATCTATCCTGCTAAAAGATACCTGGATGTTGACCAGGAATTTTACCAGCAGATTCTAAATGTAAACCTCTCCTCTGCTTTCTGGATGTGCCAGGACTTTATAAAGGCCAGGGAAAACAGGGGAGGCATAATTGTCAATGTCTCTTCTATTGAAGCGGTAACCCCCTTTAAGGAAGATATGGTTCATTACAGCGTAAGCAAATCAGGAGTTTATGCCCTGACCCGGTCCCTGGCCCATGATTATGGCAAGCGGGGTTTTAGGGTAAATGGGATTGTTCCCGGTGTCATTAAGACTCCCGGCATTTACCAACAGGCTAAGGCAGCATTAAAAAAGATGAACCTGGGCTTGCTTAAATCAGGCTTTAAATACAAAAGCAGGCTGGCAGTAGGCCGGTTGGGCCAGCCAGATGAAATAGCCAAAGTGGTATTGTTTTTATGCAGTGACCTGGCCAGCTATGTCCAGGGAGCCATGATACCGGTAGACGGAGGCTTTTTAAGCTCTTGATTTAAAACACCTTAATATTTAAACTTTTCAGGATAGCAAGCCTTCATGGTCTTTACTATAGCTTCCGGTATGCCGCCCCGGCCATATCCCAGTTTCTTAATAGAGGGCTCAGGATCAAAATAGAGATAATCAGTCATAATGTCTTTCATCAGAAACCTGGCATCCAGCCCGCCTTCCAGGCCATTCTTTTTAAAACCCCTTTCTATCATTGCCCCTGCCTGGACAGCCAGGAACCTGGGTATGTTTACTATCTTCTTCTTTTCCCCTATAGCGGACATCATCATTTGAAGCATTTGGTTAAAGGTATGGTTTTCATCTCCAATAGGGTACCTGGCACCGTGTTCCCCTTTTTCCAGTGCACCTACGATAGCTTCTGCTACGTGCTCTACTGCAATCATATTGGTCCCGCCCTTGGGGAAAAAAATGAATTTACCTTTAATAAACCGGTCCAACAGTACCTCTTTCCATAAAGGTGTGCGGTTAGGCATGGATCCGAATATGTAGGGAAGCTCTAAAATAACTACCGCCATCTGGTCTTTGCCGGCAGCAATGGTTTTTTCTGCCTGCTCCACCCGGCACCTGATATAGGGGTGGCGGGTGCTTAATTTTTTCTCAGGCCATATCCGGTCAAAATAAGCAAAATAGGAATTGAGTATGACCATTTTTTTAACTTTAGCTTTACGGGCAGCTATAGCTACTTTTTCTACTGCATCTACCAGCCTGGCCCTAAAAAATTCATAGGAGGGTGCGGGAGGGGTAATCCTGTCATCTGGGCCTACTGCATATATCATGGAATCATAACCGGTAAAATATTGTTGAAGCTGATCACTGGAAAGCTCAAAAACATCTCCATAGTTTACCTTTACCTGGGTGGGGTACCAATCACCCAGCCGTACATCATCGATAGCTAATGCATCTGCCTGGTGCCCCCTTTTTAGGGCTTCCAGCAGGGAGTGGTAACCCAAGAAGCCGGTGCCGCCCACTATCATTATTTTCATTTACATCTTCCTTATTTAAGTTTTAACCAAACATCATCCACTATATATTATTTAGGCCAATAATTAAAAATTAATTTATACCGTAAACCCTTAAAAACAGTTTATATAAATATTATCCAGGTCTGATACAAGAATTTAAGCAGGAAAATAATTAGTCTTGCAATATAATAAGGGCATAGTAAAATATATCATATAAACAAATAATATCATGTAAATAAAATAAAAGTGAGGTTCATATGGCCCCTGAAGGCAAAAAGTTTTATGGTTCAGTAACAGTAAGTGAAAGAGGACAGATAGCCATACCGGTAGAAGCCCGGAAAGATTTTGACATTAAACCGGGTCAAAAACTGCTGGTATTTGGCGATATGGAAAGGGGCATAGGCATTGCCACTGTATCCATAATCCAAAAAAATATGGAAGGAACCATGGATTTTTTCCAGGAATTAGGGCCCCAGATTGATAATAAGGATGATAAAAAATTAAAAGGCAGGGGTAAACATAAATGAGTACAGCAATAAGGGTGGAAAACATAAAAAAAACGCTGGGCAAAAGGGAAATATTAAAAGGTATCAGTTTTGAGGTAAGCAAGGGAGATATATTTGGTTACCTGGGACCTAATGGAGCAGGTAAGACCACGACCATAAGGGTGCTGCTGGGCTTGTTTAAAGCTGATGGGGGAAAACTTGAGATTTTAGGACATGATATTACTGAAGGTCATGTACGCAGGCAAATTGGTTTTGTGCTGGATGCCGACGGTCTTTATGATCATATGACTGCAGAAGAAAACATATACTACTATGCCCGGATCTATGGTTTGGCCAAAGATGAAAACCGGATGTTTGAAGTTTTGGATATGGTTAAGCTAAGGTCCAGGTCCAAAGACCGGGTGGGTACTTATTCCCGGGGGATGAGGCAGAGGCTGGCTTTAGCCCGGGCTATGGTGCATAATCCTCAAATTCTAATACTGGATGAGCCCACTTCGGGAGTAGATCCCTCTGGACAAATAGAGGTAAGGCAGATCATGTTAGATTTAGCCCATCAGCAAAACAAAACCATATTCTTAAGTTCCCATAACCTGGACGAGGTGCAAAGAATTTGTAACCGGATAGCTTTAATTGACCGGGGAGAAATAAAGCTGTACGGAGAGCTGGAAAGCCTTCGCCAGGACATGGAAGACAAAAGGGTGTATATAGAAGTGTCACCAGGGTTTTCAAGCCAGGCCATAGAAGAGTTAAAAGAATTAGAACCCTTAGGGCTGCAGGATATAAAGGGTTGTAGTCTTGTATTTGCTCCTGGTCCGGGCACCGGAGTATCTGATATCATATCAGCCCTGTCAGCACGGGGCTTAAGGATTGAGCAGGCTGTAAAAAAAGAAGCTTCTTTAGAAGAAATATATTCATCCATCTTAAAAGAAACTGAGCCATCATGAGAAACATATTGCTGGTAGCTGCCCAAAGTATAAAAAATAACTTGAAATTCAAGGTTTTGACTGTGGTGTTTTTAACGGTAACGGTAATGATAGCGGTAGGTCTGGCCTTAATTTTCTGCCTACTTCTACTTGGTCCTGCCCTAAAGTCGGGACAGTCCGATTTTAAGCAGCTGGCTGGATACCTTAGCATTATTATGTATTCCACTTGCTTTATCGGCCTAGGCATTAATATGAATGTTTATTCTTACCAATCCATGACCAGGGAAAAGGCAGGGGGACAGGTTGAGTCGCTGTTGGTTACCCCGTTACAAATAAAGGATATCTGGATAGGTAAGAGCCTGGCTGTTTTTTTGCCGGGAATGGTGCTGGGAGATGTGATGGCCGTAATTGCACTGCTGGTAGTAAATTATATTTATCTGGTACCCGCAGTGGGGTTTGTGTATACTCACTGGATGGGATTGAGCAGTTTTCTGCTGCTTCCCCTCATTTATTTTGGTTTAAGCCTGCTAAGCCATATCATGGGGCTTGCAGGTAAACCAGCCAGCGGCAATCTATTAGGCCAGATATTCTTGCCCCTTGGCCTCAATTTAGCCATCAATGTAGTAACCAGGGGATGGCTGGATGCTTCTTCCTGGATTTTTGCTGCAGCCAATATAGGACTGATTTTAACCTTAGCCCTGATAATTTTAATAACCCGGTTTCGCCTTACTGCTGAAAGAATAGTATTGTCCATATAGGAGAATGATGTGCATAGAATAAAAGTTATCTTTTTAAGTGATTTCAGGCAACTGAGGCAAACCAAGGCTTTTCTTATAGTATGTTTACTGTTAGGGGCATTTACAGCCATAGCTGCTGCAATATTGGGAGTTACGCTTAGAAAGATGGAATTTTTGCCTACCACGGAAGCAGCACCCATCCTGGAACTTATAACCGGGTTAGTATCTTATTTTATGCCTCTATTGGTACTAATGACCTTTATTTGGTCTTTTTTTAACCTGACCATACTAAAGGAAAAAATCGATGGAAGCCTACAGTCCTTGTTAGCCACCCCTATACGCCCTTGGGAATTATGGATAGCTAAAAGCATGGCTATATTTGTGCCGGGATACCTGTTTGCAGCTATATCCACCCTCATATTACTGTGGACCATAAACTTAACTGCAGCCATGCCTTTCCTGGGTTATTATATAATGCCTGCCTCTTTGATGTGGCTGGGCTTTATTGTAAACCCTTTGCTGCTACTGGCCATACAGCTGCTGGTAGTGATGCTGTCTTTAATCAATAATCCGGATATAGGTATTGCTCCTACTTTTTTAGTGGGATTTGGCTTAATGATGGGCATACCTTTAGGCATAGCTACCAAGGTTATTGACCTGGCCTCCCGCACTTTTTGCTTATACTACCTGTTAGCAGCAGTGGTGCTGCTTGCGGTAAACTTGTTTCTCTGCCTGCTTTTGACCAAAGAGAATATAATTCTATCCGGCAAGGGAAGCTAGCCCTTCCAGCAATTCTAAACTTGCTTGGTAGCCACAAAGGCTTCAATGGCCTTACTCATGAAAGCTGCTAATCCCTGGCCATACTTATCGATATTTTTGGTAAACCGGGCATCAGAAACATAAGCCTGGCCCAATCCTGCCAATACATCCAGGCTGCAGTCATAATAATATTTGGATATATGCTGCTGCCAGCGGGAAATGAGGTCCATAACCTCTTTGCTGTCCGGCGGCCTATCCATTTTGGCTGCCAGGCCAAGGTAGATATGCTCTGCCTCACTGTTAATCCTAGTCCAGTCGCTGCTGCTGTATTTTTTAGTTCTGGCCATGCTTTGCCGGTAGGCTTCGGTATGGCCCCACTTTTCTTCTGCTTCCTTTTGATACCTTTCCCTGGCAGCGTTAATCTCTTCTGTTCCAAATTCCTTAAAACTCATATCTAATTCTCCTTTCAGCCTTCTTTCTATAAGCTCTATTAATTTTTCCAGTCTTTTCTTCTTCAGCTCCAATACTTCAAGCTGCTGCCTTAAGGCAGCCTGTATATCGAAATCAGGGTTTTCCATTATTTTTTTTATCTGGTCCAGGCTAAATCCCATCTCTTTAAAAAATAGGATCTGCTGCAGCTTTTCTAAGTCCTGCTCCCCATATAACCTGTAGCCGGCAGTGGTAACCTGTTGCGGAACCAATAAACCGATGTGGTCATAATAATGTAGGGTACGCCTGCTTATGCCAGCCAATTTGGCTACCTGTTTTACTGTATTCATAAAACCTCAATTCTAACTAAGTGATTAGGGATATAATAAACTATTACCTTACGTTAATGTCAATACTATAGGTTTGATTTTAATTAGGTTACAGAAGTTATGCAGCAGGAAGCCTTACCACGGTAGAGGTGCCCCAGGAGGAAGTGCACTGGCGGTTGCCGGGCCGATGTGCATCCAGGCGGAGCCTGCCGTAAACCCGGTGCCACCATCCGGTAGGTACCAGGCCGCTTTTTACCGAAGAAAGGTATGGAATATAATGGCCTAACAGCCAAAGGGAGTTATGGTCATAACGGTCATAGCTTATTTCATCCTGTTTTAGAAGCCTGGTCAAAAATCTTATAAAGAAATCCTCTAGGGTAAAGCCTGTCTCCTGACAGTATGGCTGCTGTTGGAGCAAATCCATATACTCCCGGGGGGAGAGCCCAGTTTCCAGCTGTTTCCTGCCGGCTAAAGTTTTGGCTTTATCCTGGCGGGCCGTAAAGGGGCCTTCTTCTATTAGTCCTATAGACCACCCCCTAAAGGCGCAAATACCAGGATGGGAAATAACTTCAGTCTTGGACCAACCCCAGGGCTGGTCCCCATAGTGCCGGGGAAAATAGATTAGCTGGTTTCCATCTATAGCCTGGCGCAAAGTATCCCAGAACCAAATCTTTTTACCGGCACTTATTTTAACCGGCACCCCAGGGCTTTTGGGGTCTAATCTGCTGCGGTATATATTTCCTGAATGTGCTTTCAGGCTAAGCTGTGTTTCTAATAGCCCGGCCAGCGCGGGGATAGGTATGGCCAGGGGAGTGAGTAATAATTTATTGAATCCCTGGGCTGCTTTTATGGTTACCAGTTCCCTATGGGAGTATAAAAGGCTGCATACCTGCTCCAGGGATGGCAAGTATTTTTGGTTACCATCCAGCAGGTTCAGGATACCGGACTGCTGCAGTAGTTTAGCACACCTTTCATATTCTCTTTTAACCGGGAAAATATAATCGAGTGTAGACATAATTTATAATATCTTTACTTATTTGCCAAAGGCAAGGCAAAGCAAATATAAGCTACCAGGACCAGCAAGGGTTAAATTCTGAACTTCCTTCCAGGCTGGATGTAATATTTACCTGATTGCTTCCATCAGCAGACATAACAAAGATATCATAAATTAATGGGTCTGACGAATCTTTATTGGACCTGAATACAACTTGTGTTCCATCTGGGGAAAAACTGGCCTCAAAATTATCTGCCCCGTTATTGGTAATATTAATGAATTCATCCATGTTTTCCAGCTTGGCCTGATAAAGTTCTATATTGCCATCACGGTTAGATTCAAACAATAGGGTAGATCCATCAGGAGAAAATATACCATGATTATTGGTATAGGCATCATCGGTAACCTGCTCTATATTCCCGCCTTGGGAGTCCATAAGGTATAATTGGATACCGGAAGCATTTTCAGCTGAGAACAATATGAAGTTCCCATCCGGGGAGTACTTGGCAAAAAAGTTTTCTTCTTTATCATTGGTAAGCCTGACCAGGCCGGTTCCATCGGTATTAATAGAATATATTTCCCGGCTCTCGCTTAGTTCATCAATTAAATCGGAAAATATTATTCTGTTTCCATCAGGAGAAAAACTGGGATATGCAGGAGAATACCTCTGCAGTAAAAGTGTCTGGCTGCGGTTCTCCACATCATAAATATAAAGGGAAGAAGTTCCATCTTCCGGGTTTATAACAGTATAAACTATGCGGCTATGGTCCTGGTTCCAGGAAGGGGATGTAAATATGCCCCCCTCCATGATAGCTTCCAGGCCGCTTCCATCAGGATTGCAGATATATATGGAACTCTGGCTTCCGGTAGAGGAAGAAAAAACTATTTTTTGGCTAAAGTCTTTACCGGGAGCAGCGGTGATTTCAAGGTTTGATGCTTCAGTTATATGAGCAGTGTAGGCTACTTCCAGGGCATAATTTATAGTATAGTTTTCAATAATTATTTCTGCCTGTCCTTCTGAATCCGGAGGACTTAGCAATTCTGCTGCCTCCTCATAATTTTCCAGCAGCAATCCTTCCGGTCCTGATGGATCCTGGTCCAGTTTGGGCAGAAGCTGCTGGGACTCCTGGTCAGGATAAAAGATGATAGCCTTTCCCCATAACGGCTGGTCGGAGTAGCTGATATATTTTCCCGAAAGCTGTAGATTACCGCTGAATTTAACTGTGGCATAATACTGGTTGCTGCTATTGGGATTATCCTCAATATTTATTTCTTCTATGGTCAATGAACCTATTTTATCGCCAGGATTTGCTTGCCGGGCATCAAAAACCTGGCTGCTGGTTTCCTCTTGTCCTAAAGAGCCAGCTGGTTTTTCAGGGATAGGTTCAGTACTACAGGATAAAAACAGGGTTATAGTGGTTAATATTAGTGCTGAAACCAGCAGTAACAGAATAATTTTTATACTCTTATTGGCATACATTTAGCTTTCTTCCTTTTTAGAATTTAATAATTATTACTGGTACTGCCAAGGCTGGCTGTAACCATGGATAATATTATAATTC
>JAQVDY010000030.1 GCA_028698215.1 Actinomycetota bacterium
AGTACCATCTGCGGCGACATATTGGCCTGGGCCAGCATCGCCACTCCTGCCTGCAGCATGATCTGGTTACGGGTGTAATCAGTCATCTCCTTGGCCATATCCACATCCCTGATACGGGACTCGGAAGCAGCCAGGTTCTCTGCTGCTACCTCCAAGTTATTAATGGTATGCTCCAGCCTGTTCTGCACTGCCCCCAGGGAGGACCTCTGGCCGGAAACCACGTTGATGGCATTATCAATTAAGCCGATAGCAGTATTGGCTCCGTCTACGGTAGAGATATCTATGGAGTCTATGCCCAGGGTCACGGTGTCCATGGCCCCTATGGATATGGAGGTGGTCTGGTTGGCATTGGCGCCGATATGGAAGGTAAATTCCTGTTCATCCATATGGGCTGCGGTAGATATGACCGTAGCAGTAGTATCTTCTGTGGTAGATACAGAAGCAGCAGTTATATTAAATACTACCCCATTAACCGTAGCCACCACATCGGTGTCCGCATCAGTGCCTGAAGCTAAAACAGTAGTCCCATCTGTTATCTCCCAATCAAAGCTGCCGGTGGTCATGCTGGATAGCACTACTTCATAAGTAGCATTAACCATGGAATCCACGTCATCAATAGTAGCAGTAACTGCTTCCGGACTTCCGCTGGCTATAGAGATAGCAGCATCTACATCCACTCCCGACAGCAATGAGCTGGTATTAAATTCAGTGGTTTCCGCAATACGGTCAATTTCTACCAGCAGCTGGCTGGTTTCATTGGCTATATTGGTACGGTCGCTGTCAGTTATGGATCCGTTTGCAGCCTGGACTGCCAGTTCCCTCATCCTGATGAGCAAACTGGATACCTCCTGCAAGGCACCTTCTGCGGTCTGAATCAGGGATATGCCGTCCTGGGCATTTCTCTGGGCCTGGGTTAAACCTCTTATCTGTGCCCTTAGTTTTTCGGATATGCCCAGACCTGCAGCATCATCACTGGCCCGGTTAATCCTCAACCCGGAAGACAGCCTTTCCAGTGACTTGGATCTGGCACTATCGGTTACCCTTAGATTTCGGTTGGCTATTAAAGCCCCTATGTTTTGATTGATACGAAGTGACATTTTAATCTTCCTTTCTTCCTTGAAAATTCACTATAAATACAGGCATCCTTGCCTTTTGTCCTTATATTTTAAGTGGTAGGACATTATTTCCACTTAAATGTTGGTTACATATAATCCCCCCCCTAAATCAAGAAAATTATCCTTTCAATAGTTATATCGGAGAAAATTAATGAAGACTTAAATAAATTTAAAAAAAGAAGAAAGAAATTATAGGTTTTGGGATAATTGTTTTAACCCGTTTTCATCCACTGCTGCTGCCTGCTTGTTCTGCTCAGAGACTTCCCGGTAAAGCTCTTCCCTAAGCACTGTCAATTCTTTGGGGGCAATAACACCAATCTTTACTTTTTCACCCTTAACTTCCAGAATCCTTATTTCGATGTTATCGGCAATTATTATGCTTTCATTTATCTTCCGGGTAAGTACTAACATTCCGCCAATCAAATTGATTTACTTTTGGTTTTAGATTCGCTAAATTTTTTCTGTTTAATCTTTAAAGTTTTAAAAATATAATGCTTAGTGCCATAATCACTCTCAAATAATATTATTTGTTTTCCCAGCATCTTATCCAAGCTAACTATAATAGGACTTAGTAAATTCAAGCTAACCTTACTAATATCCGCAGGTACGGTAGCGATAGTTAAAAATATAATTTCATTTTTCCCAGATTCCAACCCTTTTTTTTGCTCTTTAGTAATATTGGGCTTATAGTCTTCAAAGAAATGCCATGGATCACATACTACAAAAGCCAGGGAAGGGTCATCTATGGACTGTAGCCATTTTAAAGGGGAATCCTGGGCAAAATCCAGTAATATGAATTCTTTATGCTGTTCAAAACCGATAACCCCCTCCAGCAATGTAATTACTTTATCCCGGTGTACTTCAATTTCACCAAAACGAGTAGTATTTATTTTCATAGGTAATTCACCTTTTTTAGGATTTTAACATTTTATTCTATTATTTTAAATAATCCAGCAGACTCGGAGGGAAGATCCGCCCTGCAACATTAAGGGAGGTCATATAAACCATCTCTGCTTTTTTTAAATCCATTATTACCTCTGCTATGTCTATATCCTCCGTTGTAGATATTCTCTTGTCTACCGTCAGCAATGCATTTTCATGCTGGGCCCGGGTAAGGTCCAGGCGATTCACCTTTGAGCCAATCTCTGAATAAATATTTATGATATTGGTTTCTGCCCGGTCTAACTGTAACAGTACTTCATCAGATAGTTTTTCAGTATCCCCGTTTCCCAAAGCCTGCTTTAGGCTTCCTATAACCTCAAACAGGTTAGGATCACCCGATACTGCATTATCCATATTAAATAATCTGGCTCCATCAATATTAATATCCATTGTGGATTCAAATGATATCTCCCGGACCATTACCCCCTGGTCTCCCAGATATTGAACCTGGCCCGTACCCAGGTCTTTGATAAAAGGCCTCTGGTTGGTTTTCAGACCAGAAAAAATATGATTTCCCAAGTGTTGCAGATTAGCATCATTTAGCATCTTTTCTTCCAGCTGTTCCACTTTTAACAGCAGAGAATGTCTTCCTTCCAGGGTTAAAGACTCATTAGCACCTTGAATGCATATATCCCTTAATTCGATCATGGTAGAATTAATCTGGTTTAACGCATTTTCAGTAGTTTCCAACCAGCTGCTTGCCGTGTCTATAGTATCCATATATTTACCATACTGGCTTTTTTTGGTTTTAAATATACTTAGATTTATGGAAGCTACAGGATCATCAGAGGGCTTGCTGATAGTCTTACCGGAAGAAAGCCTCTCCTGGAGGTTCTGCAGTTTGGTTAAATTAGACTGCATGCTGGTGGATATGGAATCAATCAAGCTGTTATAGGTTATTCTCATTATAGTTAACCGGCCCCCATGTCATTGATAATAGTTTCAAATAGCTGGTCCATAGTATTGATTATCCGGGCAGCCGCATTATAGGAATGCTGGAATTTCACCATGTTTACCAGCTCTTCATCCAGGGAAATTCCTGATACGCTTTCCCTTCTGAGGTTAATCTTGTCTATCAATAGCTTGGAATTTTCCTGCTCCCTTTTACACTGCTGAGCTTCAATTCCCATCCTGACTATTAAATTATTATAATAGCTGTCAGTATTGGTAGTATTGCCGTCCAGTAAAGGCTGCTCCCTTAAAGCCAGGATCTGCCTGGCAATTTGATTATCTCCCGGCTGCTCCGGATCAGCAGCAGCTGCAATCAATTCAATATGGTCATAGATCTGCGAATTTACATCTATATCACTGGCCCCGGTGCCGGAAAAAAAATCATACCCGGTAGAGGTCCCATCCAAACCATAGCCGCCGGAATGCAGGTCATTGGTTTGTGATATTATAGTGGATGCCAATTCATCAAGGCTGTCCATAAAATTAGGAAGATAGGAATCCCTGAAATTAATCATGGAATAAAGCTGCCCGTTTCCCAAACTTAAATACCTGTCAGTTCCTTCCCACTTTAAGTTATAGAAGCCTGTTTCAGCACTTAACTCTGCTTCCAGGGGGAAATAACTTTCTCCCCTTACCATTGCAGTTCCGCCTATAAACAGGTCTACCTGGTTATAGGGGGACTGCTTTATTTCTATATTAGCAATACTGCTCAAATTACGGATAAGTACATCCCTTTGATCCAGCAGGTCATTGGCATTATCCCCGTTTATGGTGACCTTTTTTATCAAGCTGTTCAGTTCCTGTATTTGGTGGGCATAATTATTTATGGACTCTACCTTGCCATATATTTCTGTATTTAAATCCTTCCTTACGCTTTGCAGTTTCTGGTAAATGCTTTGAATAAGGTTACATAGGCTCTTGGAGTTCTCCACTAAATTTTTTCGTATAGAATAATTTTCAGGAGAGTTCTCCAAATCTCTCCATGAGTTCCAGTAGGTATCCATCATGCTTCTTAATCCATTGTCAGTAGGTTCTGCAAAAATAGCTTCAATTTGTTCAAATATGCTTAGACTTGTTTCCCATTTGCCCTGATTCTGTAATTCCCCGTTTAACTGTCTTTCAATATAATTATCGTGCAGCCTCCTTATTTCAGTTACCTGCACCCCGGAACCCAGCTGACCGGCAGCAATAGAGCCGTTGAGCTGGGGCAAGCCTTCAGGCTGGCTGGTTTTTAACACTGCTTCCTGCCTGCTGTGCCCTGGAGTATTTATATTGGCAATATTGTGGCCAGCTACCTCCAGAGCCCTTTGGCTGGCTGCCAGTGCCCTTACTCCAATATTAAATCCGAAAAAAGATGAACTCATAACTACAACCTTTTATCTAGCAGGATATTTTTTTTACTATTATCGCCATATTTACCATTACGGACATAAGTTTTTATTTCATACTGGTCCAACATCAAATCCAGAAAAGCCTTAATGCTTTTTCTGCCTTGGTCAATAAGGAAAACATTATTATTGTTAATTTCGCTTATTTGAAGCACCAGTTGTTTTATTCTGTCCTTTTTTCTACCAATTTCTGCATCTTTGCTTTCTTTTCCCAGACCAAGCCTTATTTCCTCCTGTTCCTGGATTGCAGTTATCTTTTGCTGCAGCTCCGCTAATACTGCCTCCAGGCCATCCTCTTGGTTTTGTATCAGTAGATCCCTTTCCCCGGCTACTAATTTCAATATTTCCTCATATATTTTTATTTCCTTATCCAGGCAGCTGCTGAGCTTCTCCACTTTTTCCTTCGCCATTTGTATCCTCCTGGTCTGGCTGCAGGTTCTTCCCATAAGCAGCAGTAAGCTGCTGGTATATGGATTCCCCTATTTTTAAATCTATATTTGCCGATATTTGTAAGGCCAGCTCTTGATTTAACATATCCTGCCACAAACCTCTTTCCAAAGCGTATCCCTGGCCCAGTGATTCTACAGATGACCACATTTCATCTATAAGGAATTTTAAAAAATATCCTTCTATATGATTACTATATTCCCTAATTTTATCTTCACTGGCAGGCCTTACTTCTAAATTGCGGTTATGGCCTATGGCTTGTATGGACATATACTATCACCTCAAATTATTCCTGATCTGCAGCATCTCATCAGTAGTTCTTACTGCCTTGGAATTTATCTCATAAGCCCTCTGGGCAGATATAAGGTTTACCATCTCTTCAATGACATTAACATTGGCCATTTCCTTATATCCCTGCCTTATCTTCCCTGCTGCACCACCGGCCAAGGCTACCCCTGAGCTTTCCGTTTCCAAATAGATATTGCCGGAAATATTTTCCAGTCCGGCAGGATTGGCAAAACGGGTCAGTTCGATCATTCCAATTTCAATGTTTTCTTCCGAATCTATAGGCATAATGGAAACCCTGCCTTCATTATCTATGATTAGCTGGCTATAACTTTGATCTATATTGATGGGTGGCTGCAGCCTGTAACCCTGGGAGGTAACTATATGGCCTTCCCCATCCAGGCGGAAAGATCCATCCCTGGTATAACCGGTAGCACCATCAGGAAGAAGCACGCTAAAAAAACCATCGCCTTCTATGGCCAAGTCCAAAGGATTTTGGGATTCAGCAAACATACCTTGGGTGTGAATCTTGGTGATACCGTCTACTGTAGAGCCTATACCCACAAAAGAGGCCAGGGCTTCCTGGCCTGGGGGTCCATACCAGTAAAGATCCTTAAAATTAATTTCACTTTTTTTAAACCCTGCTGTATTAATGTTAGCTAGATTATTAGAAATTATGTCTACATTCATCTGCTGGTTCATCATGCCCAGTGAAGATATGTAAAGGCTATTCATATATTTCCTCCCCACTAAATATTAGTTTTGCCTACCTGGTTTACCGCTTTGGACAAGGTATCGTCCTGTATCTTTATAATTTTCTGGCTCATCTCAAAGGATCTCATTACCGCAATCATGTCGGTCATTTCCTGGATACCATTTACATTGCTTCCTTCCAAAAAACCCTGCTTTATCTGCAATCCCTGGTCAACACCCTCTGCTTCTGCTTCAGGATTAAAGGTAAAATAGGAGCTATTGGTAACCACCAGCTGTTCTCTGCTGCTAATCCACTGGGTACGGAAACGGTCTATTAATGCTCCATCTACCCTGATATCCCCCTGGTCATCTACTATAAAATCTTCTGGATTAGTAATAGAGATAGCGCCATTTTCACCCATTACCCGGAACCCATCCGAATTTACCAGGAAATCCTGGTAATCAAGGCCAAAGCTTCCATTCTTGGTCAATAGAATGTTTCCCTGATTGTCCTGAACAGTAAAAAAATGTGACCCATCTATGGAAAAATCAAAAGGATTTTCGGTAAACTTCAAGGAACCCTGATTTAAGTCTACTGATATATTCTCCATAATTAATCCCTGGGGCAGGGTACCTATAAACTTCCCCTCATTAAGGGTATTTACCAACATGTCACGATAGCCAATAAAATTTATATCCCTTTTTTTAAAACCAGTAGAATTTATATTGGCCAAGTTATTAGATAAGATATCCATTCTCTTTTGATCCACATTCATCCCTGAAGTGGCCAAATATAGACCTCTAATCAATTTTGAATAAAATAAATATGCTTATAACTAATATATCGGAAGTTTTAGTAAAAAGCTTAAAAGATTAAATTAGAATTTTATCCGGCCCAAAAAGGGTAAAACAGACTGAGCAAAGATATTAGTGACAGGCAGGTGACCGCCTAAAAGAACTTTCCCAGCTGTTTTTTTAGGGCGGCTAAAGACTGCTTATGTATTTGAGACACCCTGGATTCAGTTATGTCCATAACCTGGCCTATCTCCTTGAATGTATTTCCCTTAAAGTAGTATAAGTAAATAACTTTTCGCTGCTGCTGGCTCAATTTCATCAAGGATTTGGTAATGCAGATTTTGTTTTCAATATCATCTACAAAATCAGGGGTAGCGGAGACCATTACTGGATCCTCTATATTACTGTTTCTGTTATTGTGAGCCATGCTTTGCTGGAAATCAGGATCATCTAAGGACATCATGGCATAGCTTGTAGTTTCCTGATCTAAAAGTGCAGTATTTTTTTGTTGATTGGCTTTTGACCTCAGCGACCGTGGCAGCCAGTCTTCCTTCCTCATCTCATCAATTATGGCCCCCCTGATTCTAATACTGGCATAAGTTTCAAATTTAATGCCTCTTTTATGATTATATTTTTCAATAGCATCTACCAAACCCAAAGCGGCATAATTTTTCAAGTCTGAAATATCGATATTATTAGGAAGTTTGCTGTAAATTTTACTTACTACACTTTTTAGGAAAGGGGTGTAGTATTCTATTAATTTACCTCTGCTTTTTTCATCCTTGAAGTTTTTGTAGTATTCCCATAAAGAGTCTATATTTTGGTCCATATAGAAAAGTCTACCTATTTTGTTAACATACGATGTTTAAAGATTATAATATAATTTATATTTATGTCAAATAATTTTTTAATTATATATATAATTTTTGTAAGAATTAATGCTTTATAGTATATAATATTGAATGTATTAATTTATAAAATAACTAATATATTAATACTGTTATTAATACAATATACGGCTTTAAAAAGAAGTTTTAAGGAAAACTAACCTGCCAGATAATTCATTAATTTTTGGTAATCTTGATAGTAGGCAAAATATTTAATTCTGCTTTGCGCAAGCATGTTTAAAACTCCGCTGGTTTTTAGACTTAGCCAGGTTTGGGGTGAAGGCTGATCGTTGAAGATTAGGCAGCAGGATCCCTGCCGCCTATTGATATCTAAAAAATCAGAATGGCACATTTTTATTTCGTTCTCTGTCACTTTAAAATCTCTGCAAATTACTAGGTTTAGCAGCCGTATTGGTTTAGCCCTAATCATATATTTAAACTGTTTGAGATGCCCAGATTTGCCCTGGAGCCGGTAATCCCTGGTAAAACCTTTACCAAGGTTGCTTATCAGAAGTTCAATCTGTTGCTGGAACAATATAGCTTTTCCGCAGTCAGCATAATTTTTTTCAATTTGGGTTCTAAATATATTCCCGAATTCAGTATCCTCTTTTTCAACCTCAGTACCTAGGTTATATATCTTTTGCAGCAACCCCATAATCCGGGCAACACTTTCACCTACTTTTTCCACCGGGGTATTAATACTGATTGCATTGGAAGCCAATTTCCTAAGGCAGGTCCAGGCCTCTTTTAAACCAAAGGATTTAGGGACCGCCTTATCCCTCAATTGGTCTAAAAATACTGCCCCCCGGCCAAAATCAGTAATAGTAATTGCATTCTCGTGGTTAACCTCTAATTGAAGTTCTATAAAATTGCTTTCATTGTCAATAAAGGGTGTTATCAGGACAAAATGAGACTGGTCCAGGGCAAGAAGGCTAAATTCCAGTGAGTTGCCATACCTGGAATTAATATTTCTTTCTATTATTTGTTTTAAGTCCAAATTGGTTAATTTATTTATATCAATCAGCCATTATGTCCTCTAGAAGCCTATTCAATATAGTAACCCTCTTTAGCTCCCTGAAAAATTTTTCCTTCTCCTTGGAACATTTTATGGCCTGATCCAGAATCCTGATAATTTTTCCATAATCATTATCCTGGCTATATATCCTGAATAATAGCTGGTAGGTCCTAAAACTGGCACACCCGCTTTTAGTATTCTGCAGCAGAATTTTTTCCGCTTTGCCATATTTGCCTTGCTCCATAAGTTTTGATGCCTTAGCTTCATTTAACCAGATAACATTTTGGGCTGACATTAACACTTCCTTGCTTAAAACAGTCCATATCCTTATGGACTATATATGACCTTTAATATTTTCCATAAACGGCCGATATAACGAATAGGCCTCTATTATTATTATCGGTTTAAATTTATGGTTTTTAAAATTAAAAAGGCATAAACTATGGAATTTAATAAAAATACTTCTAATTTTCGAAGCTATTTATCCATAGATACCTCCTTTACTGGTAAGCTAAAAGCCAGTGGCATCATCTGTATAGACGGAGAATTTAAAGGTGAGATAGAATCAGATTACAAACTGGTTATCGGGCCCCAGGGTAAAGTAGATGCCAATATCAAAGCTTCGAATATAGTGGTGGAAGGGGATTTGGCCGGAGATATTAATGTTAATGATGAAATAACCATAACCTCTACTGGAAAAGTAGCGGGGATTATCAGAAACAAGCAGGCAGATCTTATTATAGAAAAAGGGGGCATATTTACCGGTAGAAGCGTAGATGGAGAAAATTTACCCCAGGAAACCAAGCTGTTTGCCCTGGACCTGGCCTCTGCAGAAAGATTAAGTGATTATTAATAGATTTGCCCATAATATTCTATTATTTTTTGCCGGGTTTTAAGGGCTTCATCGATAAAATTATCAACATTAGCCCTAAACTCAAGCAGGCTTATCTTTTCTTGGTGATACAGGATGAGGTAAAAGTCTATTTTTCGTTCGGCAATAATGATGGAATGAAGTTGATCTATTAACTCAAATTCCTTCCTGGTTAAATTTTGAAGCTTGCTTAGGTTTATTGCATGAATTCCTTCTATCCTCTCTAATTGATGGCTAATATTATTGGTTTGGCCCTCCTTTATCAAGTCAGATATATTTTCCAGGTACGAAATATTTTCCTTTAGCTCAAAAAAAGCATTTATCAGCAACTGGCTTTTCTGCAATCTTTCTTTCTGGTTTAGTTCCCATTTTTGTTTATCTTGTCTTTTTTGCTGCTTAAAACGGTTAAACAAAATACTACCTGCTACTCCCAGTCCCAATGCTCCTAACCCCGTTATGGTTGTCCATAGCCAGTTCATAGTTATTCCTTTGTGTTTATGTTGCCAGCTTTATGATTGTATATATCAAAAAATAGTTTAACTATGTCCGGGTCAAACTGCAGGCTAGATTGGCTGGATATGATATGGAAGGCTTGCCGTACACTCATCTTCTCCCGGTAAGGCCTGTCGCTGGTAATAGCATCATAAGTATCTGCCAAAGAAATTATCCTGGATGGCAAGGGTATTTGGTTTTGGGCCAGCCCCATAGGGTAACCGCTGCCGTCCCACCTTTCATGATGGTACAGAATATAGGTAGCAGACTTTTTAAGTTTGGGAATATTAGCTATCAGTAAAGCGCCTTTTACCGGGTGCTGCTTTATTTTATCAAATTCTTTTTTATTTAATGCTGAAGGCTTATTTAAAATCTGCTCCGGGATACCGACCTTGCCAATATCATGGAGCATGGCTGCTGTCTTTAAATCTTCAAGCGCCTCCGGGCTAAGGCCTAGCTCCCGGCCCATACACAGGCTAATTTTTTTTACATTGCTTGAATGGCCGCAAGTATAAGGATCCTTTAATTCCAGGAGAGACACCAGTAACTCTAAAATATTAGAATAACTTTGTTGCAGATGTTGATTAGATCTTTCATATTCCAAACACCTGATATGGTAATCAAGGACGTTTGCATAAGCATTGATTATATCTTTAGCTTCCCTGCTGCTGAATTTTCCCTTAACAGCTTGGCCAATTTTCATTGCCACTAGAAAATGGTAACCGCTCCTGGTGATTCCGCCTTTAATAGCAAAGCTGTGAGAATCAATACCCTTTTTATCATCAAAGTAGTTAAAAAGTTTTCTATTTTCTTCCGAATTTAAATAATATATTTCTCTTATATCTAATTTACTTATTAGTTGTTTTAAATTTTTGTTAGTCAGCCAAGGATTATGGATATGCTCTTCTGCCTGTTGCCCCCTTTCTTTTACCAATACCAGATTAGGTGAAACACCATTACCTGTATTAATGGCATCTACCATAATTTGCTGCAAAGGTTTAAAAATTAAGCTTAAGCCCCTAAACAGGGTATCTGTGGCCTGTATAATACTGCCGTTTTCCAGCAGATCCCTGTTCATCTTATTTATATATGATTTTACGTAAACCATTATCATCCTTTTTTATAAGTATCGGCAGTTTGTTTAATTTGCCTTATAGAAAATATTTAATTTTTTTGGCCTGGTAACCGATAACTATTATGAGCATAATTATTTCTGGTCAGGGGAAGTTAAGATTGGGTTTAAGCATATTGGTGGTTAACCATTCTGAAAAAATTAGAAGCCATATTATAAAGTCCCTATATGAAGCAGGGTACTTTGATGCTGATATATGGGAAGCTGGTAATGGAAGCCAAGGACTTAAATTATATCAATCCCATCATATGGATTTGATCCTAACCGGTTGGGGCCAATCCCCCGGGGAAATCATGGATATGATTAAAAACATAAATGGCCCTGGCCATGATTTTCAGACGGTAATCATTATGACTGCCTGCCAGGTAAACACCGGCAAGATGGAAGAAGCTTTACAGCAAGGAGCTCATGATTATTTGTCATACCCCTTCACTCCAGCCCAGCTTAAAATAAAGTTAAGCAAATACTTTTAATATTATTTTCCTTAAACCTAAATAATTGAAACAGGATCCAGAACAAAATCATAGTCTAGCCAAGCAAATACAAAAGCAGGTAAGCAATATAGAGAAACTCCCCCTGCTTCCCAATATAGCCATGAAGATCATGGGCTATATTGATAATGAAGAAACTCCTATAACGGAAATAGCAGATATTATAAGCAAAGACCCCTCTCTGGCTGCTCAAATTTTGAAAGTGGCAAATTCAGCATTTTATGGCTTAAGCCAGAATGTAGGAAACTTAGAAAGGGCTATAGTAATACTGGGGCTAAGGGAGATAAAAAATATAATATTTATGATGTCGGTAATCAGGCTGTTCCCCCAAGATTTATCTCCTGTGTTCAGCAAAGCAAAATTCTTAAAGCACAGCATCTACACAGCCCATACTGCTGAGACACTGGCAAAAGCATTAAAGCAGAATTTCAAATCCAGCCCTTTTTTAGCAGGGTTGTTGCATGATATCGGCAAAATTTTCTTAGAGCAAAATTTTCACCAGGCTTATTCTTCCATATGCCAAAAAACCCAGCAGGAAAAACAGCCCTATCAAATTTTAGAAAAAAGAATTTTAGGAATTGACCATGCAGAAATTGGGGGCATTATAGCTGCCAGCTGGAACTTTCCTCCGGACCTGGTAGAAGCCATAAAACAGCATCATCATAATAACTCTTCACAGCAAAAATTCAGCTCTATTATTTACCAAGCTAATATGCTGGTTAACAGCCGGCAAGATAAAGATAGCCCTACCCCTACCCTTAATTTTTCTGGTTCAGGATTGGAGGCTGCCGGCCTTAATGTCAAAGATGTAATTGAGCAAATTGACTATCAGCTGGAAAAAAGCAATTACCTGTTGGAATTATTCGCTCAGCAGGAAAATCTTTAAAGGCAAACCTAAGGTGCCCTATTTTAAAACCCCTATTAGAGGACTATAATAGAAGAAAAATTAGTTAAACCAACCCGGCCCAAAAAACATGACCAAGCTTTTATGCAAGCTAATTTTTCTGCTGGCAATAATGCTGACCTTTTTGGCCTGGGGCTGCAGGGGTACTGATACTGAACCAACCGCTTCCCCTGCCGCTCCCCTTCCCCCCGATGAAGCCTACTGCCTTAGCTTTAGCCAGGATATTGCCTATGTGGGCCACTCCCTTAAGGGATTCCAGATATTTGATATAAGCCAGCCGGATAATCCCCGACTGATATCGGAACTGGCCCTTACCGGTGATCCCATGGATATTGCCATAAGGGACAATTATGCCCTGGTGGCCAGCGGTTATTACGGTTTACAAATAATTGATATCAGGCAGCAGGATAAACCATCGCTGGCGGGCAGCTACCAGCCGGGGAGCAGTAACGCTTATGCCAGCAGCCTGGTCCTGTTACCGGATATGGTCATGATGGCTACCGGCATGGAGGGGCTAGAATTTGTGGATATTGAAGATCCACTTAAGCCTAAACCGGCGCATACCCTCAGCCCTCCAGCTGACGGGGCCATTACTTCAATTACCCTAAAAGACCAATTTGCTTTCATAGCTGATGACCGGTCAGGTCTAATCATAGCAGATATTTCTGACCCTCACAGGCCCCAATTGCTTTCCGTAACCAAAACCCCGGGCACCGTAGAAGACATTGCCCTGGATGAAACAGGGCAAATGGCATTTATAGCAGATTACAGGGCGGGGCTTCTGCTGCTGGATATATCTGATTTGTCCCATCCCCGGATTTTGGGAAATTATGATGGCATGGATCTAGCGGTAGCAGTAGCTTACAGCCAAGATAAGGCCTGGGTGGCTGATTACAAGCAGGGGCTGGTGGTTATTGATATCAGTGATCCCCAAAATCCAAGGCGGGACCATGCAGAAGATACCGGTAAGACCAATGATATCAAAATCTATAATGGTTATGCCTTTTGCGCCTGCCAGGAAGGGCTGCTTTCCTTTAGCCTCAATTAAACCTGCCTTAAAGCAAATTTTGACAACCAGGGTTCAATTACTTACAATAAAGTTCACTTTTTATAAAACAGCTTACGGAAAGATTGTGGATAAAACTGATTTCATAAGGGAAATAATAAGGGAAGATTTAAAAAAGGGGAAAATAGGCCAGGTACAAACACGTTTTCCGCCTGAACCCAACGGTTACCTACATATAGGCCATGCCAAGGCCATTTGCCTTAATTTTGGGCTGGCCCGGGAATTTGGGGGGAAATGCAATTTAAGGTTTGATGACACCAACCCTACCAAGGAAGAGGAAGAATATATACAATCAATAAAAAAAGACATAAGTTGGCTGGGCTTTGACTGGGAAGACCGTGAATACTATGCCTCCGATTATTTTTCCCAGCTTTATGAATATGCAGTTAGGTTAATAAAAAAGGGCAAAGCCTATGTGTGCGACCTTAACGCTGAACAGATAAGGCAGTACCGGGGAACTTTAACCCAGGCCGGCCGGGAAAGTCCTTACCGCAACCGCAGCATAGAGGAAAATTTAGAGCTGTTTGAACAGATGAGGCAGGGTAAATTCCCTGATGGGTCCAGGGTTTTGAGGGCAAAGATTGATATGTCTTCCCCCAACCTGAATTTAAGAGACCCCATAATGTACAGGATACTAATTCGGCCCCATCTCCGGACCCAAAACCAGTGGTGCATATACCCTACTTATGATTGGGCCCATGGCCAGTCAGACTCCATAGAAAAAATTACTCATTCCATCTGTACCCTGGAATTTGAAGACCACCGCCCCCTTTATGACTGGTTTATAGACCAATTAGGCATCCACCATCCCCAGCAGATAGAGTTTGCCCGGCTCAATATTACCTATACCATAATGAGTAAAAGAATGCTAAAAGCTTTAGTGGAGCAAAAATTGGTTAGCGGTTGGGATGATCCCCGTATGCCTACCCTCAGCGGTATGCGCAGAAGGGGTTACAGCCCCGGGGCTATCCGTAACTTTTGTGATGCCATCGGGGTGGCCAAATCGGAAAGCACCATAGAAATAGAATACCTGGAACATTTTGTAAGAGATGAGCTTAACCAAACCGCTCCCCGGGTAATGGGGGTATTAAATCCAGTTAAGGTGATTATAGATAACTACCCCTCCGGCAAGGAGGAGCTCTTAACTGCCATTAATAATCCTGAAGATCCCAAAGCGGGAACCAGGCAAATTCCTTTTTCCAGGGTCCTTTATATTGAAAGGGAAGATTTTATGGAAGATCCCCCCAAAAAATTCTACCGGCTGGCTCCCGGCAGGGAGATCAGGTTAAGGTACGCCTACTTTGTAACTTGTGTAGGAGTAACCAAGGATAAAGAGGGAACCATAACTGAGATACATTGCACCTATGATCCTGCTACCAAGGGCGGGGATGCTCCTGACGGCAGAAAGGTAAAAGCTACCATACACTGGGTTTCTGCCTCCCATGCCATAGAGGGCCAGATAAGGCTTTACGGTAAGCTGTTTACCAGGGAAGACCCCCAGGAAATAGCGCAGAGTGATGATTTTATCAGCAACTTCAACCACGACTCTTTACAGGTTCTTAGCAGCGCCAAGCTAGAGCCTTCCCTTAAACAGGCTAAGCCTGGCCAGGTATACCAGCTGGAAAGAATAGGCTACTTTTATGTGGATCAGGATAGCAGCCTGGATAAACTGGTGCTGAACCGGACGGTTAGCCTAAAGGATCAATGGGCTAAAATAAGGAAAGGCCAGTAGTTTTACTAAAAACAGAACCCGGTATATGCTATTTTTTTACACATTTATAAATAATTATTCTTTTTAAGTACTTTTAAGATATGGCCAACTGCTTCTTTGGGGCTGTCCACTACCTTGTATAATTCCTTATCTTCCGGGCTTATGGTGCAGTACTGTTCCAGCAGGCACTCATTGATCCAGCTATCGATCCGGCTCCAATACTGGTTTCCGAAAAGTGCA
Organism: Actinomycetota bacterium; assembly: GCA_028698215.1. Classification (NCBI taxonomy): domain Bacteria; kingdom Bacillati; phylum Actinomycetota; species Actinomycetota bacterium. Next base: position 15,426 of record JAQVDY010000030.1, read on the forward strand.
ATGGGAAAGTGTTCTATCTTACCGGTCTGGGCCAGGGTAAGGGCTTCAAATAATTCATCCAGGGTACCATATCCCCCAGGGAAAATAATATAACCTATGGAATATTTAACAAACATCATCTTCCGCACAAAGAAATACCTGAATTCCATGGAAATAGTCTGGTAGGGGTTTGCTTCCTGCTCATAAGGAAGTTCAATATTGGCTCCAATTGATTGGCCCCCGGCCTCAAAAGCCCCTTTATTAGCGGCCTCCATAATGCCGGGGCCACCCCCTGTTATTACCCCCAGTCCCTTCTGGGCCAGTAAGGTTCCTGTTTCTACTGCAGCCTGGTAATATTCATTATCAGGCTGGGTACGGGCAGAACCAAAAACAGAAATACAAGGCCCTATGCCGGCCAGCGCATCAAAACCTTCCACAAATTCCCCCTGTATGCGCAACACTCTCCAGGGATCAGAATCTATAAACAAGTCGTCTTTGCTGCTGGGCGGCTGTAAAAGCTTTTTGTCCGAATGTTCAGGTATATATTTTTTTTTCATATTAGATTTCATTCTCCTTTAACCTATTAGCAATAACTTTCCGTTTATCACTGCAGTAATCGGCTTCTTGAATTTTTAAACGAAAAGCATTACCTTATATATTATAATATTTTGTAATTATCCTCTATTTATAAAAAATGTGCTGTGTCATTTCTGCGGCAATACTTATAGGCCCCCGTATAGCCCTGCTGGTTTGGTGGCTAATTAATCCACTGTTATTTGCCTATGCATTCCATCACTGGTTCTGGCCCCTGCTGTTTGCCTTGTTTGCCCCCTTTACCATGATATTTTACCTGCTGGCCTGGCATATGAGCCCCGGGGTGGCAGGAATGGAATGGCTGCTTATAGGGCTGGGGGTAATCCTTGACCTGTCCTCCTATGGAGGGAGCCGTTACTCCAGGCACAGATGATTTTCAGCCATTGTCGCCAATTGTCAATCCACAAACAGGTTATGGGAAGAAAATCTGCCATCAGTGGTCAGGTTAACTCCCAATCTTTTTAACCCAACGTCATCACCAGGCGTAGGTATGTGGGTCATGTGCATTTCACAATTTCTTAAACAGGCAAGCTTATCCATGGCCAGCTCAGCAGTATGGTTGGTAGTAGAGCTGATGGATAAGGCAATTAAAGTTTCCTGCAGATCCAAGCTTTCAGAATCAGACCTGAAAGTACCTTTTTTTAGCTTGGCTATCTGGCCAATAACCTGGGGGGAAAGCAGGTATATTTCATCGGGGATATGGGCCAGGACTTTAATGGCATTTAGCACCACGCTGGAAGCAGCATGCATCAGTTTGGAATTTTTTCCGGTAATGATACTGCCATCAGTCAACTCTATGGCAGCTCCTACATAGATACCTCCATGGCCTTTGCCCTTGGCTTCTGCTTCTTCAGCACTTTGCCTGGCTACTACCACCACTTTCCTATCCGTTATTTTTACCCCCAGCTCTTCCATTAACAGCTTTACCCTGTCCACCGTTTCCTTTCGTTCGATGCCCAGGATAACTTCACTGTTATACCTGAAATAACGGCGTATAAGCTCCTGCTTGGCTGCCTTTTGCACTATTTGGTCATCCACAATTCCAGTACTGGCCTGGTTTACACCCATATCGGTAGGAGAATTGTAAAGGGGGAGGTTTGCCTTCTTTGCATCTACAATCCTTTTAATAATAAGCTGCAGTATCGGGAAACTTTCCACATCCCTATTGTAGTTTATGGCTACTTTCTGGTAACGGTTTAAATGGAAAGGATCCACCAGGTTAAAATCCTGTATATCAGCAGTAGCCGCTTCATAGGCCACATTAACCGGGTGCTTTAAAGGTAAATCCCAAATAGGGAAAGTTTCAAACTTGGCATAGCCGGCATTAATACCCCGCAAATGGTCATGGTACATCTGAGACAGGCAGGTTGATAGCTTGCCGCTGTTGGGGCCGGGAGCGGTTACTACCACTATGGGCTTATCAGTTTGGATATAATCATTTTTGCCAAAACCCTGGTCGCTGCAAATATTATCAATATCGGTAGGGTATCCTTCTATACTATAATGGAAATAAGCCTTTACTTTCCTGGCCTCTAATTTGTTCTTAAACATAGCGGCGGCAGATTGACCGTCAAAACGGGTAATAACTACTGCCAGAATATCCAATCCCCATTTCCTTAACTCATCTATAAGCTTGAAAGTAGCCGCATCATAGGTAATGCCAAAGTCACCCCTTACCCTGCCCGTTTCTATATCCTGGGCATAAATGCACAATATTATATTTATTTTATCCTTAAGGGATTGCAGCAGCCTCATTTTAACATTGGGATCATAACCAGGAAGAACCCTGGCAGCATGAAAATCGTGGCAGAGTTTTCCACCAAATTCAAGGTAAAGTTTATTGTCAAATTTTTTTACCCGGTCCAGTATGGCTTTGGTCTGTTCCTTTAAATACCTGCTGTTGTCAAACCCCTCGCCCTTGCTCAATTTACACCGTCCCTATCATTTAATTTTAATGGTTTAAACCATATTAAACATTAAACAAAACCGGTTTTATTTGCAAGCAGCAATATGCCAACCTGCTAAGGCTATTTACGCCATATTCAGCAGTAACACGGGGCCTGGTCCTGATTACTGCTGAATGAACATTGCTATTAACATAAAGAATATCAGATGTTACAATTGGATTATTATAATTTATACCAACTACTTTGCTTAACATCATAATAGGGATATTTTTTATTCTTCATGGCCTGGTCCATGCTGTCATGATTATCCCCTCCCGGGATACGCCCGGTAAAGGGATAGCTAATTTTTATACCGGCTTTTCTAAGACTAAAATATTGAACAAACTTAACCTGTCGCTTAAAACCAAAAGAATCATAGCGGTCACTTTTTCACTTGCTGCCCTGGCAGGTTTCTTGGTTTCAGCTTTTGCCGTGTTTACTGGCAGCTTTCCCATGCCTATTTTTTTGGCTGCAACCATAGCGGCAGCATCCTTGTCTACCTTGCTCATTATATTTTTCTGGCACCCTTATCTTACGGTAGGATTAATTATCAACCTGGCAATCCTGGTACTTGTCCCCTGGTGGGGAGCCCGGTTATTTATATAATAATTCATTAAATATTTTTTTAAATCCCATTGGTAAAAACTTCGATTTTCTAATATTAAATTTTCTGTTAATATCACCTTAAAACTATAATTTAGGTATTAACATGCATCAGCATCAACATCAAGATAAAGCAGCCAGCAATATAAAGGTGGCCTTTTTTTTAAATCTGGGTTTTACCATAGTGGAAATAATCGGAGGCCTGTGGACCAACAGCCTGGCTATAGCTTCTGATGCCCTGCATGATTTAGGCGACAGCCTGTCTTTAGGCCTTTCCTGGATTCTGGAAAGATATTCCCAGAAAAAAAATGACGCCAGGTACAGTTATGGATATAAGAGGTTTTCTTTACTGGCGGCCCTAATAAATGCTGTAATTCTATCTGCGGGATCCCTGTTTATATTATACCAGGCAGCCATACGCATATTTAATCCCCAGCCCATACATGCCCAGGGTATGATTTATTTCGCCCTGGGAGGAATAGTGGTAAACGGCCTGGCGGTACTAAAGGTAAAAAAAGGTAAAACCTTAAATGAGCGAATCATATTCTTCCACCTTTTGGAAGACGTCCTGGGCTGGGTAGCTGTGCTGATAATAAGTATAGTTATGTTGTTTAAAGATATTCCAGTGCTGGATCCCATATTGTCTGCAGCTATTGCTGTATATATCCTTTACAATGTAGTAAAAAATTTAAGGAAAACCACTTTGGTGTTTATGCAAGCGGTGCCTGAAGGAATTAATATTGAGGAGATAGACTCAAAAATAATGCAGATAGACCAGGTCATAGATGTTCACCATACCCATATCTGGTCCATAGACAGCTTAAGCCACGTCTTAACCACTCATATAGTAGTAGAAGATGTAGTAAATATAGATCAGTTGTCAGAGATTAAAAACCGTATAAAAGACATATTAAAACCCCTGGGGCTGGAGCACGTAACTTTGGAGATTGAGCGAAAGAGTGAAACCTGCAGCTTAAGGGATAA
>JAQVDY010000031.1 GCA_028698215.1 Actinomycetota bacterium
TCAATATTTATGGCTTTAAATACTCTTTTCCTGGAATTAACCATCTTAGTTCTCCTAAAATCATAATATAATGCTGCCGTACTTGGTATCAGCCCCAACATTTAGAAATTATAAATAAAGGATCCCGCCCACTGCTATTTACAATTTTAAGGTATAATCCAAATTCCGGGGTTTATCCGGATTTAAATTTTTCGCTTTGGTTTTAGCATATGCCAATAACTGGAACACAGGTATGTTTATAAAACTTTCCACCATATTAGATACCGTATCCAGATCATGCAGGATAATATACAAATTTGGATGTTTTTTTCCAATATGGCCGCCCACTATTAACACTTTCCCGTTTAATTGGAGCAGCTGGTCTATTACTTTCTCCTGCTTGGGCATATTTTTATTCAAGGTTAATATAAGGCACAAGCTGCTGCTGTCTACCAGCGATTTTGGGCCATGATTAAACTCATAAAAATGATAGGCACTGGATAATACCTGGGCCATTTCCTTCATTTTTAGGTCTGCTTCCAAACTTAAACCATAATTAAAACCGCTGCCCAGCACAAAATATGAATTAAAATTGTGCTTTTCTACATAATCTAATACCCAGCTACTAAAATTGCCCATATTTTTTTCCATGTAGCTTATCAATAATTTAAAATCGCTTATTATATCTTTTTTATCTAAATATTTAGCCAACATTAATCCATAAGCTAACAGCATAACTGAAAATGACACGGTCATTACTACACTTTTTTCAACTGCCTGGCCACATATAAAATGCTGGTGGGATAAATCAATAATGCTGCTGCCAGGCTTACAGGTGAGGGCGATCGAATCCAGGTTAGCCCTGTTTTTTAGTTTTTTGAATACTTCCACTGTTTCCGTTGTCTCTCCAGACCTGGAAAAACCAATAATCAAGTATTGGTTAGCCTGGTTGATATAACAATCGGGATTTACCAATAATTCTGAGCTGGGTAAAGCCATACTGTGGTCCGGCAGCAGGCTATTATGGAAACAGGAAGCCGATTGAGCAAGATTATAGGATGTACCGCAGCCAAAGAAAATTACCCTAATGCCTTTGGAGAGCAAGCTCAAGTCAGGCCCAGAATTTTCTATTATTATATCTTCATATGCCTTTTTCCAACTAGCGGGTTGGGACATTATTTCTTTATAGGTATAATCATCTTTATTCATATCAACCACCTTCATTTAACTAAAATTTACTTTATAAACTTTGAAACAGCTTTTTTATTTCCCCAAATTTTTCTTTAGCTCCTACTCCCCCCAGATACTCTACGCTTTTTGCACCGCAAATATTACCCATATCCAGACATTGTTTGGTATCAAACCCGTTAAGGTAACCAAGGATAAAGCCTGCATCAAAATTGTCTCCAGCGCCGGTGCTGTCTTTAAAAATTGCAGGAACCGCATCGCCCTGGTAATGCAATTGGCCTTGCTGGGCCAGATAACCCCGGCCGGCTAGTTTTATTACCACCAGACTTACAGCTGGGTTAAGTTTTTCCAAGGCTTCGGCTATAGTGGTTTTTTTAGTAATGCTTAGAGCTTCTTTTTTATTTACAAAAAGGATATCAATGTATTTTAAAGCATGATATATGTCTTCACCCCAGTTACTGCTGGGGTCATCATTGGTATCCATGGAAAATGTAATCCGGCCAGGATAATTTTTTTTAATACTGGTAATTAATTGGGGGTAATATGGTTTTAAGGATTTCATCATATAGTATGAAGAAAAATGCACATGGGCTAACTGGGGAATTTTCCTAAAACATATCTCCTCCATCTTTAGTGAAGATACAAGCTGCAGGCTGGAAATCTGATATTTGTCCTCAAGGTAGGACAGGTTGACAGTAAGGCCCGTATTGCTGTTGTCCTGGACTATCCGGTCTAGATTTACTCTGCTATCTTTAAGTTTATGGATAAGTAAATCTCCCAGGTAATCTCTGCCAATTTTAGAAATTATATGGGTATTAAGGCCTAAATTAGACAAAACCGCTGCAAATATTCCTCCAGAGCCTCCAATATCTATCACATAATCATCTGATAATATTTCCCCTCCCAGCTGCGGCTCCTTATTTAAGCCGCTAAGGATAAGGTCTGTATTGAGATCACCTATAACCAGGCAAGTTTTAGCCATAACCTTAAGAATAAATATATTAAATTTTTAAGAATCAAACTTTAATTTTCAAATACCTTAATACCATAAAGATAGGCAACTTCTTTTAAGTAATCTGCTAACCGGCCATAAGTCATATGTATGTATTCACTTCTTAAATTGTTAACGAAATTATTCATATCACCTTTTATTTTTATCAAGGCATGAGGCCAAACAGGGTAACCGCATTGTTTGAAAAATTCTTCCCTTTCCTCATCTTTTACCGGCAAAGTTTGGCCTTCAGTAATATGCATTACATATTTGCCATCTATCCTGGCTAGCCTCATCAAGGTAACGTCCCCTGGTTTAGCCATAAGCTTGGTACAAATACCGCTGGCCTTAGCCTCCAAAGTTGGTTGATGGTGTAATTCTACTTCCCCCCTGGGATTGGCAGCCAGGGTAGGAGAAGCTGCTCCATCATCAATCAGCTTTATCATATTTTCATCTTTGAGCACCAAATTAACATCAGCAGTAAATACCGGCTCCTCTTTAGGTTTTAACAATCCCAGAATATAGGCGGAAAGGGCACCGTTAGCATCACTGAGACAGGTGGATACAAACCCTCTTTTAGAGAGCCTGCTTTGGGCCAAACAGGCCGTACAATAATTATCACTCAAATCAAAAGTGCACTTAACACTGGTAAAATCATATCTTTCCTGTTCAATAATTTTTTCCAGGGCCAGGTATAGCCTAATAGATTTTTCAAACACCGGATCAAAATCAGGAATAGACTTGTATTCATTTTTCAGTATTTGGTGGTAATTCTTTATTTCCTCTAAATTAAATTTTTCCGCTTCTACCACCAGGCTATACTGATCTGTAAACCCGGTTAAAATGCCAAAATCCTTTAACCATTGATTTGCATCAACTATTCCGGTTAAGATTCCCATCCCCTGTCCGCCGATAGCCCCATACCTTGATTTTCTTAAGATATTGGCCACCCGGGAAGCCTGGGCAAAAGAAACTATAGGCCCTATCACATCCTCCCTGGCTATGTCGCCATAAGCCACCTTGTGCTTTATACCCAGCTCATCCAAGCCTCCGTGGGTTGCCGCCAGTCCCCCTATGGACCAGGCTTTGGAATCATCCAGGGCATATAGCATAACAGGTTTATGCATATTTCTTATAAACTGCGATATTTGATCGGGCCAGTTCCAGGTAGAAATATAGATGAAAATCATATCTACATTTTCATCTGTAAAAATTTTTTCGGCCTGCTCCAATTCATAAAAGGAAGAAATTACATCATCAATTTTTACTAATTCTAAATTTCGGTCTTCCAGCCCCTTCTCCACTTTTCCTAAATTTTCTACATCCACCCATTGTTCCCCCGTTTCGTTTACAGCTTGCTTGTGGGTGGGACAGGTCACACTTAAAAATCCTAGCTTAGGTTTACGCATTATTCCTCCTATTTAGTTCTATCACCGTACTAATTATTTTATAAAATATTCTTTCTGTTTTCAATACATATTATTCAATGGCCCGTACCGTTAAAAATGCATTAATAAATTGACTAGAAATATAGAATTAGCTATTATTATTACAAAGTTCAGGAATCGAACAAACTATGGAAAAAAAAGCTACTCAAACATCAATTAAGCAACATAATATCGGGCTCATATTAAGAAATATAAAAGGTAAAGAGTCTACCACCAGGATCAAACTTAATGCGGTTACCGGTTTGGCTAAATCCACAATTTCAGACCTGGTTTCTTTTCTTATTGATAAAAAGGTTCTATCAGAGGGTAAAAAGATAGCCTCTAAAATTGGTAAGAAACCTATCATATTAAAATTTAATAATAGCTTGTTCTACATAGCAGCAGTTAATATTGGTATCGGCTTTATAACTGTGGCTATCACCGATCTAATGGGTGAAATTTTAGTAAAGATTAAAAGCAAAAATAACATTAATGACAGTAGGGAAAATATTCTTAATAATATATTTGCTACCATCGATAATGCTGTAAAAAAATCTAACATCAACTGGAACCAGGTTTATTTAATCAGCATAGGCACCCATGGAGCTGTAGATCCAGTGACCAAAGTTATAAATCATGCCCCCTATTTTAAGAATTGGAGCGGTATCAACCTTTATGAAATATTCAGGCAAAAGTACAAAAAAGAAATAGTGGTGGAAAACGGGGTAAACCTGGGGGCAATAGGGGTAAGATGGAAAGAATATCCCCAGGTTGATAACCTTGTTTACTTAAACATACATTATGGAGTAGGGGCAGGGCTTCTTCTTAAGGGTATGCTGGAAACAGGAAAACATGGCAATTCCGGAGAAATATCCTACCTTCCCATCCTTTTAAATTACGACCTTCAAAAATTAAAGAAGAACACTCTTGAACTGGGATTGTTTGAATCACAAGTAGATATTATAAGCATAACCAATGCTATAAATCATCTGACCGGACAAAAACTTGAGTTTGATGATATAAGCAAACTATATAAATCCGGTGCCCATAAATTAATAAACCAGGTCATAGACGAAGAAGTGATAAAAATACTGGCTATCGGTATTGCCACCATTATTACAATTATTGATACCGAAATCATTGTAATAAATGGAGCCATAATAGATCTGGGCCAGGACTTCATTGATAAATTAAAGCAGACTATTTATGGCATTATACCCTTCAAACCTAAAATAATTACATCTGGACTTAAAAGAGATGCAGCCATATTGGGCGCCATAAAATATGGTTTGGATTACATGGATAATCTCTTCTTTAACAATTTCTTTTCTATATTTCACTAGCCATGAGCCCTGTAAAAAAAATAGATGACAGCTTAATAAGGAAAAATGCGGAAAAGGAAGGCAAGCCCATAATTGAATATATTATGGATAGATTACAAATCCTTTCCCATAAGGAAAATACCGGGTTTACCTTGTTTGCTGCTTGTCCCAATTCTTATAATGTGCTGGTAGCTGGTATCAGGTCAGCCAAAAGGGCTAATGCGCCCTTGCTCTATGCGGCTACCTTAAACCAGGTGGATACAGACGGCGGTTACACCGGATGGACCCAAAATGATTTAATAAAAATAATTAGGCAAGAGTCTGATAAAATTGGGTACCAGGGCCCTAATATAGTAGGTGTGGACCATGGAGGCCCCTGGGCTAAGGACCTCCAAACCATAGAAAAATGGGATTTAGAAAAATCCATGGCCTGGATTAAGAAATCTTTTGAAGCAGCGGTAGCAGCAGGATATGATTTAATACATGTAGACCCGACCATAGATATTTTTAGTAGAAATATCTCTATACAGACAGTAGCCAATAGGACCCTTGAGCTTATTGCCCATACCGAGAAATATAGAATCAATAATTCCAAGCCGCCCCTGTCTTATGAGGTAGGCACGGAAGAGGTCCATGGGGGATTGGCGGATTTAAATACCTTCCGTAAGTTCCTGGAGCTTTTAAGCCAAGGCCTAAAGGAAAAAAACCTTGCTTATGTGTGGCCAATCTTTATAGTAGCCAAGGTAGGCACGGACCTGCACACCACGGAATTTGACCCCGCAGTGGCTAAAAGGGTTTCTGATATTGCCAAGGAATACGGGTCGTATATCAAAGGGCATTATACTGATTTTGTTCAGAACCTTAACCAATACCCGTCAGCTGGCATAGGCGCAGCTAATGTTGGACCAGAATTTATAGTAGCTGAATACCAAGCTTACAAAGAATTAGAAGCAATTGAACAAAAGCTATATCAACAGGGTAAAATAACCCATACCTCTAATTTAAATTTAGGGCTGCAAAAGGCGGTTCTGGATTCCGGAAGATGGAAAAAATGGATGCAGGAAGACGAAAAAGATTTCCAGTCCCTTTCCCCCCAGAGAAAAGACTGGATCGTAATGACCAGCAGCCGCTACATACTGGCCCAACCTCAAATACAATATTACATAAACAGGCTTTATAAAAACCTTCAGTCAAATGGTTTAAGCCCCAGAGAGCACATATGGTCAAAGATTGAAGCAGTAATGGATAAATACTTTAAGGAATTTAACCTGATAGGCTTAAACCAAAAGATTCTTGATTTGCCTTAGTATTTCTAATTTAATTTTTCCCTATTGTCCTATCATGGAATTCAGGCCGTTTTACCTTTGCTGACCACTATATTAGTTAATAGCAAAAACCATGTTAGTCTTTTGATAAGGTGCTAATGGTCTTTAGGATGCTATTATATTTGGAAAAAATTATTGGGGTGTTCATTTATGTAAAAATCTATATAGTCCAGGCCATTTTTTATAGCTCCGTAAATACCAGAATTTTCCTTTAGCTTAGAGAAAGCTATCTCTCCCCGGTAAGGAGTTATAGCATAGACTTCTTCTTTTAAGCTTTGGAGAAACCCGTCTTTAAGCTCTACAATCTCCCCGTTTATTACTATGATCTCTGGATCTAATACCACAGCAGTGGCAGCTATACCCAGTGCCAGGGTTTTTAATATTTTTTCATTTATCAAATCCCTAAAAGCTGGATCCTGCCTGTAGCTTTCAGCAATTTTAGCAAAAGGTATGGTGCCTGCTGCCTCATCCTGTTTCTTATAATATTCAGCAGCAATTTCCTCTATTCTTTTGATATCGCATTGGGACTCAAAATACCCTAGATTATTATTGGTGCCTTTTAAATTATTATAGTTTAAATTCATAGCCAAAGGCAGGAATGCTATTTCCCCCAAATATCCATTTTTGCCTTCCCTGACCTTCCCGTCAATAACTACCCCGGCTCCAATACCCTTGGTTACTATTAGATAGACCATATTGGAAACATTATTATAGCCTTTCCACTGCTCCCCCAAGGTTTCCAGTTTTACATGGTCTTTAATTATCACTTCTGTATTGTATTTATCCTTAAAAATCTTAGCCAGGTCCAGCCCTACCCAATCCTTAATGTAGGGCGCCCATCTTATAACCCCGGTGTTTTTATTAAAGGTTTCAGGAGAACCCAGGCTTATCAGCCGCAAACCGTTTATATTGTTTTCTTCAAGCATGCTGTCCAAGCTGCTGAATGCTAAATTCAGCACTTCCCGGGAATGGTTGCTTTCTATGGCCTGGATATTCTTTTTAGCTATAGTCTCCCCATTGAGATTGCAGATAGCAGCATCTATCCTGTCGGGAGTAATCACCAATGCTGCATAATAGTAATAATTTTTATTGAAATATAGGAGCGTCGGTCTTTTACCTAAATTTCCTTTTACTTTTTTGCCTTCGATTATAACTTTGGAATCTATTAATTTATTGGTAATATCCGATACGGTAGAGCGAACCAGGCCAATCTTTTTGGCCAGGTCAGCCCTGGATAGCGGCCCCTTTGTCTTTAATAATTTTAAGATTAATCTTTGGTTTCTAAATCTCAGTAATTTTGAGCTATAGGTTTTCATCTATGCCTAACTAGAAGATATTAATATTATTTTTATATATTTTTAAAAATTTATCATAATTATATTCATAAACTTCAAAAAGTCTATGTTCAGGCCTATATTCCTTCCCTGTTTTTACCATGGACCTGGCTGCCTGGGAGTAATCCTGGTAATATCCAGAGCCTACTGCTGCAATCATGGCTGCCCCTAGAAGGGACGCCTGTGAGTTCTTGACAGTTCTTACTGTAAGCTTGGTCACATCAGCTGTAATCTGGTTCCACAAATTGCTGTTTGAACCTCCCCCTATTATCCTCACCTCATTTATAGCAATGCCTATTTTTTTAAAAAGCTCCAGATACAGCTTAAGCATAAAAGCATTGGATTCCATAATGGATCGTATGAAATGGCCAATATTATGTTTCAGGCTGATGCCAAAAAATATACCTTTGGCCCGGTCATTGTTAAAGGGAGTCATCGCTCCCGCTATAAAAGGCAGGGTTATAAGTCCTTGGCTGCCCGCCTCTATTTCTTGGGCCAGGCTATCCATATAGCCATAAATATTATCAGCTGCATCCCTGTTTTTTAGAGATTGAAAGAAATTATCCTTAAACCATTTTAAAAACAATCCTCCCAAAGGTGACCAGGCAAGCAGGCAATAGCTTTGTTCTGCTATTTGATTATAGACTGGCATTTTAACCTCTTGGTCAAATATGGGCTTATCTATATTAACCATAGCAGCCAGTACTGTACCAGAGGTTACGGTTACCATGTTTTGGCCTATATTGCCTGCCCCCAGTGAACTGCAATTCTGGTCCATGGCCCCCACTATTACCTGTATACCTGATGGCAATCCCAAGCTTCCGGCAACCTCTTCTTTTAGGTTTCCCAGGTTGGTTCCGCTGGGAACTATATCCGGCAGCTGATTTTTATCCATACCCATAAATTCCAATAGGGGCTCGTAGTATCTGTGGTTGTTAATATCAAATAAATAGGAGCCGTCATATACAGTAGGTTCACCCACCGCTTTACCGGTTAATTTAAATAATATAAAATCCATAACCTGCATGAATTTCCATACCCGCTTAACCAGCCGTGGATGCTTTTTTACCAAGCTATAGGCCCGGATGCCAAAAAAAACATTGGAGGGAGCCGGCTGGCCGGTTATGCTAAACATGGACTGGGGGTTAAAATTTTTCATTACCTCTTGTTTTTCCTGCTCCCCTTCTTGGTTTAGCCAAGGTATTACCGGAATTATGTCCTTTCCATTCCGGTCCAGCGAAAACAAGGTATCAGTATGGCTGGAAATTGACATGGCCCTGATTTGTGATTTTGATGATGCCTCTAGCTTATCCAGACACTTTACTATGGCTTGTTTGGTATTTTGCCAGTAGAAATCCTGGCCAGGATTGGAGACAAGCTGCCCTTCCTGGCTGGCATAAGCCAGCATGTCTCCCTGCAGGTTAAATACCCCCGCCTTCATGGTAGTAGTGCCAATATCAATAGCTAAAAAGTTCAAAACTTTCTCTCCTGTTAGGCCAGGTTATATTTTTTTGCTGCCTCTTGTGGCGGCATCCCCTGGTTTATCACCTGGTTTAATGCCTGTATCAGCAGGCTGGGCTGGGGAGCCATAAATATATTTCTTCCAAAAATAATGCCCCTGGCACCGCTGCTTATGCTGTCATGCGCTTTTACCAGCACCTCATAATCAGTATTCAATTTTTCAGCCCCTATGGTAAACACTGGCACCGGGGTATTTTCAATTACCTGGTTAAAATATTTTCCGGTATAGAAAGTTTTAATAAGGTCAGCGCCAAGCTCTGCCATTATCCTGGAGACTCTTCTTACTTTATTATGCAGCTGTTCACCGGTTAAATCAGCATGCTCTACCACATAGCATTCCCCAATCAAAGGTATGCCCAGTTTTTCTTTTTCCCTGACTACCTGGCTGAAAACAGAAACATTATTGGTCTGGCGAAGCTGGGAATCCTCCTCCAGGAAAAGGGAGCAAATAACTGCTTGAGCCCCTGCCTGGACTGCTTCCTCCACAGTAGCAGCAATGGTAGTATGGCCTTCCCGGTAGTCAAGGGGGTAATAAAAGGAAGAAGACCAGTTTATCCTGACTATGGGGGCCGGGCTGTCGGGCGCGCTTAGCAGGTCCCAGTTCCTTTTAAGCATAAACCTGGGCAGCAATAAGGCATCAGTGCCCAAACAGTTAGTAATAGCTGCCCTGGTGTCTTCTATTCCTGGCTGATATCCATACTCCATCACATGATCCAATGCAGATATTACCAAATTCTTTTTACCCCTGAACAGCTTGGAAACCCTTAACCTGATACCAGAATTGTCATTATTATTCACTTCTTGCTCCAAACTAGTATGGTTTATAATATTATTTATTTTTCCTGTATTGATTAAAAGCCTTTACGGAAGCTATGACATTTTTCTCCGGATAAGCCGGACGGTGCCACCTGACTACCTCGCATACAAATCCGCCTGAAGGGGTATTAAATGTTTCCACCAGCATATCTGCTTCTTTTTTTACGTCCTCAGGAGAACCGGAGGCTAAGGTGTCGGCCATACTTACTGTGGACTTAAAACACATTTTACCTCTTAATTTTTCCTTTAAGACTTCTATTCCCGTAACTTTATAATCAGGAATGAAAAGTTGATCTATCTCCATATCAAAAAGGTCATCTAGAACCGGCTTGGCATCGCCATCTATTAGTATACCAGTATACAGGCCCTGTTGGTGTATATATTCAAACGCTCTCTTGGTAATAGGTTTAAACCTTTTTCTCCATGTCTCCGGATTTAGCACCAAACCTTTATTAGAGCCCAAATCCTCTATGATGGTTACCTGGTGGGCCCCGGCAGCCTTATATTTATCTACCATTTTAATATAATAGTCTGCCACCATGCCGTATACTTCAGTTACAAAATCCAAATCAGTGGCCAGCTTCATGAAAAAATCATTGGGGCCAAACAAAAACTGGGTAGTGAGAAATATTCCTGCATCTATAAAAATATCTATGAACCGGTCATTGTATTTCTGTTTAATTATTTTGCCCAAGGATTCAAATTGGGGATTTAAATCTTCTATATCAGGAAAACTGTAATCCCCCAATGAGGTTTTGCCGGCCAAGGGATGCTCCAGCAATATATAGGTGGAATTTAAATCAAGAGGAGTCTTGTAAACCACCCCAAACTGGTCTTTTTTTATGGGCTCCCACTTTTAGGTGGTTACTATTTTTTCATAGAATTGGGTATAGCCAAGAACCCAGATGGAATCAAAATAATCAGTTCCGGGAATAAGCTCAACCGACCCTGGATCCAGGGTCCTGTAAGCATTATAAATTCCTGGAATGTTATTGGTTTCCATTGGAAGGTAATCAGGTTTGCCAAACTCTATTGCTTTTTTTACATTCTCAATATGTATAGACATTATGGACCCCTATTTTATTGTTATAAATATAATTATTCTTCTACTACAGTCCTTACCGGAAGGCCTGTAGTATTAAGGATATTTAGTGGCGCTACGTATAACTTTACCTTAAATTTCTGTATTTTCTCCGTATTTATTAAAGGGGCCAGCAAAGTTATGCCTGCTCCATAAATAATCAGCCAATTACCCTGCTCATTTTCCAAATTATCCGCATAGGCTGAATCCAGCCCTAACAGTATAGGCCTTTTTTGGGCAAAATATTCTGCAACTTCCTTTTTTAAAAACCAGGCATCGGTTAAATAATCTGGTTCTGACCAGTGGGCTCCCCACCCGGTGGATAAAATTATAGGTGCACCCTCCGGCACCTTTTCTTTTTCTGCCTTTTTTACCTGCTCCATGGTTAAACAGGGCCGTTTTCCTTCCCTGGGCATCTGTCCTAAATCAAACTGGTAAACATAGGCATCTACCCCAAATATCTTCTCTAACGGTATTTCATTCATGGGCTTTTCTTTTTCCAGTCCAAATGCATGGGAAGGGCCATCAATATAATTGCCGGTCAGCATGCAGAACCCTTCAAAGGCTTGAGATTTTGGGGTAAATGTTTCCACCCACCCCGGCTCTTTTATATCCACTAATTTAAATTGGGGGAAAGGATCTCCGTAACTCCACATTCCAGTATATATGGGCCCGGATAAATCTATAAGCTTCATATCTTTCACTCTCCAATGCTATAGTTTGTAGTCTTTAAAAATCTTATTAAATATATTCAGCTATGCAGTAAGCTCAATTTTTAAATCATCAGCCAAAGGATCTATTATCAAGAAATCTCCCGGCACTGTTTTTAATATGGAACACGGCACTTCAGTGTTTACCGGCCCGTGAAGGGCTAACCTAATAATAAATTTCTGCCAGGTTATTCCCCCGGCATAAGACCCGTCAGAAGTAAGTCCGCACCCATCATTCCACCAGCTGACATAATCAGCGCCAAGTAAGGTAGTGGGAGACGTGGTATACGCTTTGGGAGGAACAAAAGCCCAAGCCCCACTCATATCAGTAGTGGCCATTTGAATGGTCGATATGGGGTGGAAATCAACCAGCCTTGGTTTTGCTTTCTTCCACTGGTCTAAAGTCCATCCATGTTTCTTGGCCAGATGGGGATCCCAGAAAGACAGGTGCCCTGACAGGCCGGTACCTCCATACACGATATTGGCCCCTTTGGCTCCCGGCTCTTTTCTGGCATCTGCAATCATTTCATCATAAACATCGATATTTTGGCTGGATGGAAAATGTACCTGATTTTCCGGAATGCGTATTTCAGGTTTCAGTTTTGAAATAAAATTCTTTTCAATAGTGTAATGAAAAGAACCCGGCCACTTAGGGTTGATATCCTTTCCATTTTCATCAGCATATTCATCCATGGAAAAATAGTGTACATGCTTCATGGATAAATTAAGGGCATTGGCCATATCGGCCAGTATCTGGTACTGGAAAATAGGTCCGGTAGGGAAAACACCCACAAATTCTTTCCCCTCATCAGCAGCTTTTTTTATTCTAACCAGCATGTCCAGTGCCATCTTGTAATGGAATTCCTTTACCGGTACAACCTTAATATTGAAGTCAGGATGGGCATCAGGGGGAGGTTTACAAATATCTTCCCTTTTTATCTTAGCTACCCTTTTACACACCTCCATATCCCGGAATGCCAAGAATTCAGCCGGCTGGAATTCAATAAGATCAATATCGGGATTAAAATGTTCAGGCATTACAAGCTCCTTTCTTTACAGGCATTACTCCTGGTTTAGGATTAAGGCCTAGTTAATTTGTTAAGTTTGTTTTTCAAACATATTAAAATTAAACCACTAAAAAGTTAAAGTCATAGGTACCATTTTAAATAATAGGCTGTAATCAAGGATTTTTTTGCCTTCAATTACAGCAAGGGAAGCTTCACCTTCTCACCAGATTCAATAGCCTTATCTATGGCCAGGCAAACCTCATGAACCTTTATACCGTAATCCAGTCTTATCAGGCTGTCTTTATCATTGATAATGTCTTCCATAAAAGCATCTATAACTCTTCCAAATGGATGATGGGATACTTCGGCACTGTTAATTAAGGTGCAGTTAAACGTCTGGAACCCTTCCTGGCCAGCAAAAATTTCCTTGGTAAAATATTTTTCATTTAAAATGCTGCCCTTGCTGCCATGTATCATTATATTGAAATAATAAGGGCACTCCACTTCAAAGCTGCCGCCGGTCTTCCCGATTGCCCCGTTTTTAAATTTAAGTGATGCTGATACGGTGGGAGGGTATTCATATTCCTTGCGGTGTCCCCAAACTCCATAACCAACTACTTCTTCTACATCTCCCCCAATCCGCATGAGCACCCCTATGGAATGACAGCCGCCCAATAAAGTTACTGAAGGTCCCCCCCTCTTGGTATAGGCTCCCCAGCTCCAAGCGTTCCACCAGGGGCCGATCTCATGCCAGTAATCAGTTTCAACAAAAAATATATCTCCCAATGCGCCTTTTTCAATCATGCTTTTTATACTGAGAAACTGGGCATAGTACTCTGCTACAAAACCAACCAGGGATTTAATATTATATTTTGCTTTTGCTTCCTCATAGGCTTTTTGTACTGCCCTAAGTTCATCCAAAGTATGCACTATAGGTTTTTCTGCAAAGAAATGCTTTCCTGCCTCACATGCTTTTATAATCTCTTCCGCCCTTAAAAAATTGGGCGAGCACATAGATATAATATCAATATCGTCTCTTTTAATCAGGTCATCATAGGTTGCTTCTATTTCACAATCCAGGTTAAACTCTGCCTTCTTGGCTTCAGCGCTTTCCTTTTTACGGGAAGCCAAAGCTTTTATCTCGCAATGGGGGTTATTAATATAGCCCTTTATATGCTCTCCTGCTACCCATCCCATACCAAAGATACCTACGCCATATTTTTTATTATTCATTTTAATATTTACCTCGCTTAATTTATTAAATTTTTGATTTATTCCTTAGAAGAAATGCCGCTGATGGTAACTGCTAATAGAATGATTAAGCCCAGTACCACCTCTCTCCAGAAAGGATCCAGGTTCATTATAACCATGGAGTTATTTATAAGACCGAAAACTACTACCCCCAGAAATACACCTAAAGCAGAACCTTTGCCCCCGGTTAAGGCTATTCCTCCCACTACCACTGCCGCCAGGGCATTCAAGGTATAGGGATCGCCGGTAGTAGGATAAGCTACGCTTATCTGGGATATGAGCACAATGGTTGCTATTCCGTATAATCCCCCTGCTATGGAGTAGACCAGGGTTTTATATAGCCTTACCTTTATTCCTGAAAGATAGGCAGCTTCAACATTGCCCCCCACTGCAAACAGCAGCCTTCCGAACTTGATATACCTTAGGGTCAGAAAAAGGAGGATTAGAATTATTACAAACACAATGGTGGGATATGGTATTACCCCAAACAGCCTGCCTACAAAAAATTTAAACCTGCCCTGCAAGGCTATATATTTTCCCCCTGAAATCAGTAATGCCGCCCCGGTATAAACAGTAGCCAGGGCCAGGGTAATAATAAATGAGTGTGCCTTTATGCGGGTAACAAAAAATCCATTTACAGCCCCTATTATCATACCCAGCAGCATAACTGCCACTATTGCTAAAAAGGTGTTATAACGGATAATGACTATGGCAAATACGAGCCCTAATACTGAAATCATTGGCCCCACCGAAAGGTCAAATTCCCCGGTGATTAAGATCATGGATACACCCACCGATATAATGCCCAAAACTGACACCTGAAGCACTATATTGAAAAGATTCTGCACCGATAAAAAATTAGGGTTTACAATAGTTACCACTACACCAATAATAATCATTAATATAATTAAGAAAACTTGCTGGTTCATAAAAATACTTTTTAGCCTGCTGCTTACTGGTGTTTTTATTGCTGAACTCAAATTACCATTAGTATTATTGCTCATTTTTATTCCCTTTTGTTATGTTGCCCCTAAAGAATATTTTAAAACGTTTGCTTCGGTTCTTTCTTCACCTTCAAGTATCTTAACCATCGAGCCTTTATACATCACCCCTATCCTGTCACTCATAAGTACCAATTCCTGGTTGTCAGAAGATATCATGATTATTATTTTTCCCTCGGCTAAAAGGTTGTCCATCAATTTATATATATCCTCTTTTGCCCCAATATCAATGCCTAATGTTGGTTCATCCAGGATCAATATTTCAGAATTTGCCAGCAGCCACTTGGCAAATACCACTTTCTGCTGGTTACCGCCACTTAAATTTGAAACTATTTTCCTGATGGATGGAGTAGAGATATTAAGATAATTAGCCATCCTGGATACTTCGCTAAACTCCTTTTTTAGCTTTAGTAAATATTGCCGGCCCACACTGAGCTTGGTTAAGTTTACATTCTCAAAAATAGGCCTGCTTATTATTAACCCGTTTTTCTTTCTATCTTCGGTAAGAAGGCCAATATCTTTATAAATAGCATCCACCGGATTTTTGGGTGTTATGTCTTCCCCTTTATACAGCAGCTGGCCCGAATCTTTTTTATCCAGGCCAAAAATTAATCTCACCAGTTCAGTCCTGCCTGCTCCTACCAAGCCCCCCAGTCCAAAGATTTCTCCTTTTCGCACTTCAAAAGATATGTTTTTTACCACTCCTGCCTTGGAATAGTTGATAACCTCTAATTTCTCTTGGCCTATATTTGCTTTTTTCCTGGCATATATCTCTTTCTTTTCTTTAGCGATCATGGCATTGATAATGTTATCTACTTCCACATCCTTAATGAAATAGGTGCCTACCTTTTTTCCATCCCTTAGCACCGTTACCCTGTCCCCCAGGTAGAATATCTCCCCCAGGTTATGTGAAATATAAATAATACCCACCCCTGTAGAAGTAAGGTTCTTAATGGTACTAAAAATTTTTTCTTCCACCTCCCGGTCCAGGGATGCAGTAGGTTCATCCAAAATAAGTATTTTTACTTCTTCAGAAAAGGCTTTGGCAATGCTTAACACTTTTCTTTCCACTGGGGTCAGCTGTTTGACTAATTTCTTGGGGTCAAGGCTGACCCCAATTGAGTCAAATATTTTCTTTGACTCGCTAATGCATTTTTTAAGGCTGAAGAATGATTTGTCGGTTTTTAAGTCACTTAAGAATACATTCTCGGCCACAGTCATATTGTCTACCAGTTGATCGGCCTGGTGTATGGTTTGTATGCCTAAAAATATTGACCGGCTGGGGGTAAGGTTTTCCACAGCCTGTCCAAATACTTCAATTTTTCCCTTATCTGCATTAATGGACCCTGCCAGTATTTCAATTAAAGTTGATTTACCAGCCCCATTCTTGCCTACCAGGCAATGTATTTCACCCTGGTACAAATCAAAATCTACATCAACCAAGGCTTTAACCCCGGGGTAGAATTTAGATATACCGGTTACATTTAAAATTTTTTCTTTTTGCTCTTGCATTTAATTAACCTTTAATTAAATAAACAAGAATCACAGGCTTTGAGTCAGCCCACATCTGTTTTAATGCATGGGTGCATTGCTGCACCCATGCATCTATCTTTACCTAGTAATTAAGCTCACCAGTTTTAACAAACTCTTCTGCTACCGGTATCCAGGATTCGTCTATGTCCCAAGGTATAAGGGTATCTTCCCAATCTTCCATAGTACACCATACTATTGGTGTCTGTACCAATTCAAGAGGAGGATTGCCTTTTAGGTACTCCAGAATGGAAATTGCACTTATTATGCCGTGCAAACCGCAAGGCTGGGAAATAGCTGCATCCAATTTGCCTGCAGCAAAATTAGTTTCATCCAGTACTCCGCCATTGCCGGATATTACAATAACATCTTCCAGCATATTGGCTTCTTCTAAAGCCTGGATTGTTCCTTCGGCCATTTCCTGGGCTCCGCAGACTACCACATCAAATTCCCTTCCGCTTTGTATCAGGTCCCTGATAATGTTCTTAGAGGTCTCGATGCCGTAATCGGTGTATTCCAGCTGTACGGTTTCAAAAGCGCCAGTTTCATTCTCTATTTTCTCCATAGCCTCTATTTGGGATTCTACTGTAGAGAATCCTGCCAGTCCCTGAACCTGTACTACCTTGGCGTCAGGCCAGTTCTCTGCAATTTTTTCAGCAAACATTACTCCAACCCCATACCAGTCAAATTCTACTATTTCAAATGGCTCTCCTGGGCCTTCTGACTGCCTGGTATCTACAATCTGTATGGGAACTCCAGCTTCATTGGCAACCTGGCATAATGTTTGCGCAGCATCGGGGTTACCAGAGGTTACTGAAATTGCATCTACTCCCAATGCTATTAAATCCCTAACTGCCTGTATTTCAGCCTCTGGTTCCCAGTTGGTAAGTATCTGGGTTACTTCTACATCTGCCTGCTGCAGGCCAATGTTAAAACCTTGGTCAAAATAGGTAAACCAGCCTTCAAGATAAGGCATAACATTACCTATATGCACATCAGTTAAGGCTTCTTCCGCTGGCTCTTCAGCTACTTCTTCAGCCGGTTCTTCGGCTGCAGGTTCTTCCGCTGGCTCTTCAGCTACTTCTTCAGCAGGTTCTTCAGCTGCAGGTTCTTGTGCTGCAGGTTCTGCTGCCGGCTGGCAGCCAGACCCCATCAGGGTTAAAGAGATTGCAAATACAGCGATTAAAACCCATATTAAACTTCTTTTCATTTTTCCCCCTAACTTACAAGATTTTTTACTTA
>JAQVDY010000032.1 GCA_028698215.1 Actinomycetota bacterium
TAATAAAGGAAAGTAAGGAGAAAATCATGTTTACTGCCAGAATGAAAATAGGCTTGATTTCAGGAGCGATTTTAGGAGTAATATGCATTGCAGGGGCATTGATAAGATCCGGGGGCCAGAGCCAGGCTTATATCCTGTTTTCCCTATGGTATAACCGCTTGCTGATGGGGTTGGTGATAGGGCTGCCCTGGAAAAGGCTTCCCCTGGCTAAAACCATAGCAAGGGGAGCACTGCTGGGCTTGGTAGTGTCTTTTGCCTTTTATAGTGCTACCGGTTTTACCGATATCATCAGCTTTCTGGCAGGCATAGCCTACGGTGTCATAATCGAATATGCCGCTTATAGATTTGAAAACAGGGGAAAACATATATAAGGAGTATTTAGAACAATGTCAGAGGCAATAAATTATAGCAACCGCCAGCCAGGAGTAGAGAGAAATGGAACATAGACCCGCCAATAGATTATTTTCATTAAAGGAATCATACCGGGCCTTTTATTACGGCCTGCGCACTATTAAATACATGTCGCAAGCCAGGCGGCAGAAACTGTTGAGCACTGATTTTATTGAAAGGGTTATGCTGGCGGTGACTGAGGTTAACGGCTGTGCCGTTTGCTCCTATGCCCATGCCCGCCTGGCCCTGGAAGCAGGGATCAGCAGCCGGCAAATACAGGACATGCTGTCCGGGGTAATGGATGAAGTTCCTGCCCACCAGCAGCCGGCAGTATGGTTTGCCCAGCATTATGCAGACAGCAGGGCTAACCCCTCCCGGCTGTCCTGGGATAGAATGATACAGCTTTACGGGGATGCTGCAGCAAAGGGCATCCTGGGGGCTATACGTATGATTATGATAGGAAATATATTTGGTATACCTTTAGGCTCTTTTTTAAACCGTTTTAAAGGTAAGCCGGATAAAAGAAGCAGTATCTTTTATGAAATAGGGATGATGGGTGCCAGCATTATACTAGTGCCGGTTGCCCTGGCCCATGCTTTGTTAGACAATTTAGGCCGTAAGCCCATTATAGTTTTTAAAAGTTTCCCACCGGCCAGTGATACTTTCTATTCAAAATTATAATCGCATGTCCCAGTAGCTTATTAGGCCTAAATGGGGGGGGTTACTGGGGGTAAGATATAACAGCCAAAAACATTAAAAGAGAATATGGCAGAGGATGTGCATGTTATAAATAAAGTATTATTAGGAATAATCTACTTTAAAACAGGCCTATATTGGAATTAGTTAACCGCTTCTGGAAATCTGATAGGGTAAGTAGTCTATTATAGCCTTCTTGCCTGCAAATTCCTGTCCAGTAATATTAAATACAGCAGTGCCTTTTCTGCTGTGGTATAATAACAAATCAGTTACCAGCGCCAAGTTTTATTCTAAAAGTTTTTAAACTGGAAGGCTGCAAATGAAAAAAATTACTTTTATCATCATGACAATAATATTAAGTATGGTTGTCTATGGCTGCGGGCAGGCTGGCGGCTTAAGCCTAAAAGCAGAAATTGATAAATATAGCCCCTCTTTTTCTTCCGTGCCCGGAATACCTCTGATAGCGGAGTTCGAACGTAATTTACGCTATAAGGATTATAAATTTCACTGGGTAGCTGAATACGGTACTTTCCTGAAATGGCATAATGAAACTAATGGCCGGATCGAGATTTTAGGCCATGATGTAAGCACTAATGAGCATAAGGTGTATTGGTCTCCCTTATCTAAAGACAGCCGGCAAAAGTCTTCTTTTAGCATATATTTGACCATAGAAGAAGTGGATACTTTAAAGGTTATAGATAGCACCAGCCTTAAAATTACTGTACAGGACGGCTATTATATGGTCCATAACTGATAACTAAAACCGGTAAGCCGGTTAGAGTTTTTCTTTTATCCTGGACATTTCCTTATACAGGTCAGTTAAATACTCGGAATTCTCATCTATCTTGCGGCTTAGTATAAGCACGCATTCTTTTAAGGCATCAATTTTTTCCTGGTATATCTGGTCCTGGCTGGCCTGGCCCAGTTCTTTGAGGTTTTGCTCAGCTTCTTCCAAAATTATGCTTATTTCTTGTTCCGCTGCCATGATACCTCCTTTTTATGTTACCTGGTTTCAATATAACCCATTGGATGATATTTTCCAACCGCCCTTATTTTAGAAGTATCTCTTCTAAGCTTCGGATGTCAGCCAATACAATGGTCCTGCCCTTGGACTTTATCAATCCGTCCTGCTGCATGCGGGCTATTTCCCGGGAAAGGGAAGGGCGGGGGATACACAAATATTGGGCCAGGTAATGTTTGCTGTAAGGAAGGTTGAGAGTAAATGATTGCTGGCTATGGGCCAGGTCCAGAAAATAGAAAGCCAGTTTTTTCCGGATAGATCCCAAAGACAGCAGGCTTATCTTTTGGTTTAACATCACCAGCTTGGAAGAAAGCAGGCCGATATAATTGGACATAATTTTCTGGTGGGCAGAAAAAAGCTTTAGCAGATTGGGCTGGTCTATAAAAAGAATGCTTGCTTCCGTATCGGCGATGATGGTAGAAGGATTAAGATTTTGAGATGAAAACAGGGTACCTTCTCCAAAACTATCCGGATATTGGAAACGGGCAATAATAATGTTGTTGCCGCTGGGAAAAAATTTGGCTACTTTGACTTTACCCTCTACTATCAGCCCCAGGCTATGGGCTATCTGGTGCTGGGAAAAAATAACCTGATCTTTGGTATAACGTTTTAACCTATAGTGGATAAGACCCAGCACTTTTTCTATTTCTGCTGAAGTTAATCCTTCGAATATACTGAATGAAACTAATTGGCTGAAATTTAAATTCATGGTTATCTGTAACATATGTTACTGTTATTATTTACTTATTATATTAAACTTCTCCAAACATAACCACAAGGAGAAAATATGAAAAATGTACTTAGGATAATTTCACAGGTAGCTTTTCTGGCAATATTTATTTTTTTGATCCTGCAGGCAAAAATGAATATATGGCTGATATTATTTGGGGTAACCTTGATAGCAGCCCTATTTTGGGGAAGAATATATTGTTCCTGGATTTGTCCCATCAATACGGTGATGAGGCCCATCAACTGGCTGGTAAAAAAAATCGGTTACCGCAGAATAGGGGTACCCCGGATTTTAAAATCCAGGATACTGCCCTGGATTATGCTGATTTTAATGGCAGCGGCAGTCTTAGCCAGCAGGGTAGCTAGAATCAATATCCCGGTACTGATAATATTGCTGGGCCTGGGCGCGGTATTGACTTTTGTCTTTCAACCGGAAGTGTTCCATAAATATATATGCCCTTACGGAGCCCTGCAGGGACTGTTGGGAAAAGCTGCCCTAAATTCATATAAGGTAGACCCAAATAAATGTGACGGCTGCCGCATATGCCAGGCTGTTTGCGAAGCAGAAGCTATAACCATGACGGATAAAAAAGCCTATATAGATAAAAGCTTCTGCCTGCAGTGTGGAGTTTGCCAGCAAAACTGTCCCCGGCAGGCTATCAGTTATGGTAAAACCAGAACCTAGAATGATGCCTCTTTATGTCCATGGCTAGCAGGAAAATATATTAGAAATAGAAAGATTCAATAGGTTGATGTATTTTTGGGTGTAGTTTATAGTTATGGTTTGACGGCTGAAGCTATGGATGTTGACATAATGAGACTTATATAGTATCATTTGTTAAATTTATAGGTTTATAATGACAATAAGATAAGCCGAAAATACCAGGTATGGTTAAGCTGGGATTCGGATTATCTGACCTGATATAAGGAGGTAGCATATGTGGAAGGAAAAACTGGATGAGGTATTGGACCAGATCAGGCCATCGCTACAGGCAGACGGTGGAGACGTTGAGCTGGTAGAGGCCGATGATGACGGTACCGTAAAGGTTAAGCTTAAGGGAGCCTGCGGCGGATGCCCCATGTCCCAGATAACCCTTACCCAGGGCATTGAAAGACTATTAAAGGAAAAGATACCTGAAGTTAAGAAAGTGGTAGGAGTATAGAGGAGTAAAAGCGGGACCTACCCTATAATTAAATAATTAACCTTAAACAACATACAGCCCCTCCAGCGGGAAAGCCGGAGGGGCTGTATGTGCTAATATTGGCTTTAATATTGTTTCCTATTGATAAGGATAGCCCGAAGCATTAAGGTCCTGCTTGTAGGTTTCCCATTCCTTGTCGGATATAAGCCCTGTTTTCCGGTAATGGTTCCTGGCCTGGTTGAGTATGTCTTCAATAGCCTGCTCCTCTTTACCGGATAAGGGTTCAGGCTCATGGGTCTTAATTATATGGTCCATAAGTTCCAGGGCATATTGGATGCAGTCCTTTTTGTTGGCTTCCATCCATTCCAGGTAGGTCAGGCTGTCTGAAGCCTGGGGCGCAAATTGCTCTTTTTTCCACCATTTTCTGGTATGTTCCTGGGTAAGGAAAGTGCCAGGAATTGGCCCTACCCCATTTATGACATCAATAGCCAGGGTTTCATTATTTACCTCTACCCCTTCCAGTAAGCGGGCAATCATGCCCACTACGTCATGGTCCAAAATCAACTGCACCGGATGGAAAGACAGCTCCCCATATATGCAGCCGTGATAGCCTATCTCATTGGCCCCTGACAGCAGGGACAGCATGCAGGATATGGTTTTTTCATAACCGCACTGGTAGTCAATCCTCTTGGAATTGGAAACCCCGGTGGAGTGGTTGCCGATAGGTATGTTGTACCTACGCCAGATCTGGTTAAAAACCACCTGGTGCATAGAGCTTTCTATGCGGCCGAATACGGGGTAACCGGATCTCATGTTCTGTGAAAAACCAAAATCACTAACCAGCACTCCTGTTCCCGGTTTAATCAATTGGGCCAGAACCACTCCTGCCATCAGCTCTGCATTATTGGTAACAGTAGCCCCGGCGGTAGTTACCGGAGAGGTAGCCCCATAGGTGGCTCCGCTCTGTATATACAGGGGAAAGCCCGCTTCCACATTCCTAAAAGCTGATATGCAGGCATCTTCCTGGTAGGCCAGGGGAGGCGATACTGCCACTACCCCCAGATTTATAGCCCCCAGGGCCTGGGCCATTTCTATGGCAAATATTTCACAATCATTACCGTAATTGCAGTGAAGGGGCAGGGTGCTGTTTCTAAAATTAGCAGCATCACCTTCCAGCATATCCATTACTGCAGGAGTATTCTTAAATCCGAAATAGGGAACGTAGGATCCGGTATAATGTACGGTATCCAAAGCATCCATTATCTTTACCGTATCATAGAATTCTTTTCTGGTAGGAACCCTGGGCTCCCAGGTTTCCAAATCAACGGTGTCTTTGCCCGGAAAAGGCAAAAAGTGACTGACATTACCCCCAAAGTTTAAGCCCTGGCCTGACCCCCGGCCTTTTATCTTAAAGCTGCTGGGAGCCTTACGCAGGCATTCTTCTACCAATCCTTGGGGGAATTTTACTAAATTCTGCCCATGGTCTACCTGGCAACCGTTTTCCTCAAACAGCTTTAGCGCTCTCTTGCTTTCAAATCTTACCCCGGTGTTTTGCAGGACCTCCAGTGAACCTTTATGGATTAATTCTATCTGTTCCGGGGAAAGTATTTCCAAGGGGCGCAAATTTCTAGTAACTCCTCTTTCCCATACCATGTTGGCCTCACTCCTTTCCCATTAAACTTTTACATAATCTGGGTGCTCTGGGGGCAGTGCTTTCATAACCGTCCGCCCCTATTTCATCAGCGAATTCCTGGTTGGTGGCTGCTCCCCCTATGATTACCTTGACTTTATCCCTGAGCCCTTTTTCCTTAAGGATTTCTATTACCCTCCTCTGTTCAGTGACAGTGGTGGTCAGCAGGGCGGACAAGGCTAAAATATCGGGATCA
Organism: Actinomycetota bacterium; assembly: GCA_028698215.1. NCBI lineage: Bacteria > Bacillati > Actinomycetota > Actinomycetota bacterium. Next base: position 5,865 of record JAQVDY010000032.1, read on the forward strand.
TATTTTTCAATGGCCTCAATAAATTTTTCGGGAGCTACGTCTACTCCTAAATCAATTACCCTAAAATTTTCAGCTACCAGGAACGCCTTTACCATCGATTTTCCTATATCGTGGATATCACCTTTAACCGTGCCCAGCACAATGGTGCTTACTTTATCCATTTTGGTGCCTGATTTTTCTATTTCTTCCTCTACTACTGATATAGCCTCTGACATGGCACTGGCTGCACCTACCAGTTCCGGAAGGAACAATTCACCGCTTTCAAACCCATCTCCAATCTTGCGGATGGCTTCGGTCATGCCTTCTAGAATCTTGGCTGGATCCATCCCTTGCTGAATGGCTTCAGCAGCTGTTTGTCGTGCAAGCTGGCCATTATAGCTAAATATTGCTTCCTTTAGCTTATCCATGATTTCTGACATATTAGTAACCCCCCATCTTTAAAATGGTACTTATTGCTTTTAATAGATATTATTAATTTAGCTTTTGAGAAATTACGGCTGTATGTTATCGGTTTCAATCATAAAATTAGAAAAAACCTTTGTCAAGCAAACCTATATGGGGCAGATAATCATATTTTAATTACACTCTTTGACACTAGGCTAAATATATGCTATAAAAAAAACAATTGAATCAGTTGGCTGAGAAATAGAGTCCAACAAAGTGCATGATGGTGTATTTTGTTGGGCTCTATCGTTTTATATAACCCGATGGAAAAGAAGGGGCATGATAAGTACCGCTATAATTGATAGGCTAAACAGGGAACTTGGCCTGGAACAGGTTTCTACCAATATTAATGACCTGATTACCCTGTCCAGGGATGTAACCCCTATTTGCTATAAATGGATTGATCTTTACGGACAGCCTCCCCAAAGGGCGGATGCAGCAGTATTTCCTAAAAATATGGAACACCTCAAATCGATTTTAAACATAGCCAATGAAGAAAAGATCCCTTTAAATATTTACGGGGGAGGCTCGGGCACAGTGGGGGGAATAATACCGCTGGAAGGCGGTATTACCGTGGATATGTCTTATTTTGACCGCATACTGGGAATTGATCACCAGTCTTTGTCAGTAACAGTGGAGTCAGGGGTTATAGCCCAGATATTGGAGGATTACCTTAATTTAAGGGGCTACACTTTCCGGCATTATCCCCAGTCTTTTCGTTCTGCTTCCATAGGGGGGCTTATCGCTACCAAATCCATAGGCCAGTTTTCAACCAAATACGGAGGCATAGAAAATTTTTTGGTAGGGGTGGAAGTTCTTCTTGCCAATGGAAAAGTAATCAGCCTGGCTGATGCCCCCCGGAGCTCTACCGGACCAGATATAAAAAATATGTTTATAGGCTCGGAAGGCATACTGGGCATAATTACCAAAGCCAACCTAAGGATATATAAGCTGCCGGAAAAAATGAAATTCCAGTGCTACCTGTATAAGGATATATACGCCGGACTGGACTCCATACGGGATATACTGCAAAGCGGGCTAAATCCTCCGGTGGTAAGGCTTTACAATGAACAAGAGTCCAAGCTTAAATTTGAAAATATAGGGTTTGGCTACCAGGGTTGCCTGCTGGTATTGTGCTATGAAGGGCAGGCAGAACTGGCCGAGGTGGAGGCCAGCTTATCGGAGCGTATCTGCAGCCGGAACGGGGGTAAAAATATTGGGGACCAGCTGGGAAAAATGTGGTATGAACACCGTTTTGATACCAGGCATATAATGGAAAAGGATGAAGAGTATGGGGGCATTTCTGATGCCATTGAAATATCTGCTTCCTGGTCCAAGATAAAGGGCCTTTATTATGAAATTGAGAAATATTTTAAGCAGAGAAACATAATGGTAGCTTCCCATTTCTCCCATGCCTATGCCCAAGGAATTTCTTCGTACAATATATTTTATGTTAACCGGGAAGATGAGCAGCAGGCCATAGATGAGTTTTACCGCATCTGGGATGATATCATGCAGTTAACCTTGAATCTGGGAGGCTCTATCAGCCATCATCATGGTATCGGCATGATTAAGAATAAGATGCTTAAAAAAGAGCTGGGTCCCGGTTATGACATGATTAAAGATTTAAAAAACGCGGTGGATAAAAATAATATCCTTACCCGGGGCAAACTAATTTGATGGGAGTTAATTATGGATTTTGATGCCAAGTCTAACCGTCAATGCATTTATTGCCATAATTTTTGTAAATTCAGCTGCCCTTCCTTTAATGCTACCAAGGACCATAAAATACTGCAGACCAACAAAAACTATCTTTTGTATTTGCACCGCCAGGGTAAAACCGGCCTGGAGCCTGCCGACGGCAGGTCTTTTTATTTATGCAATGACTGCAGGAGATGTGAGGTTTTTTGCTGGGACTCTAAAAAGCAGGTATTGGTAAATAACCGGGAGGCAAAAGCTGCGGCCTTTAGGGAAGGTACAGCTCCCGATGCAGTGTATGCTTTTAAGGATAATTTTTTGGAAAACGGTAATTTTTTCAGGACTGAAAAAACCAATAACCAGGCTGATTTTAATCAAACTTACGATGCTTATGTTTATGCCGGGGAATATGCCAACCATTATGAGGGCAAACTAAAAGATCAGCTTGGAGAAATATTAAATAACCTGGGCCTTTCTTTTGTTTATGACCAAAATGAAACCTCCAGCGGGGTACTGGCTTGCGACCTGGGCATGGAAGAGCTGGCCTGGCGGCTGATGGAGCAAACTTACCAAAAGATAAGCCGCTATAATTTTAAGTGCCTGGTAACCATAGCCCCTGAAGATTATTATGCTTTTAGGTTTGAATATGAAAAAGCAGGGTTTAAATTTAAAGTTCCTGTGCTTCATTACACCCAGCTTCTGGCACAGGACCTGGACCGCCTTAAACCGGTTGCCGGCCGCCCCAGAAAATATATGTATTTTGATCCCTGTAAACTGGGCCGGTACGGACAGATATATGAAGAGCCTAGAAAGGTTTTGGAAAAATTGCTGGGAAGCCGATGCTGTGAATTTCAGCGTAACCGTGACCAGGCCTACTGCTGCGGGGGGTATATAAGGCTGTTGGATGAGAAGATAAGCAGGGATATCTCTTCCCAGGTTATAAATGAGTGCCAGGCTAGGGACTGCAGTATTCTGATAACGGCCTGCCCCTTATGCTTGAGCAATTTAAAACAGGCTAAGGGAGATTTGAATTTAACCATATTGGACATAATAGAGGTAGCAGCCGGCGGCCTAACCGCCTATAATTAGAGATAGAGGCCCCACAAGGCCTGGTTGCTGGTGGTAACAGCAGTAGCGTTTTTGCTTAATATGTTTTTTATATCGGTTTCATTTTGAATAAGGCCCGAGCATATTACAGGGATATTTCCTATCCGGCCGCTCAGGGTTTTTTCTATCAGCAGATAGGAAATGCCCGGCCTGATATCTATAAAATGGGGCTTGCTTTGCTGGATGAGCTCTATCCCTTTTTCCAGGGACTTGGTGTCAAACATAAAAAGGGTCTGAACGATGATAAAGCCCAGTTTTTTAGCATAATTTATTACCTTGGGACTGGAGGAAGCTATAGCCTTGATATTTAAATATTGTTTCAAGAATCCCAAGCCGTTTTTATCACAGGATATGCCTTCTATCATGTCAACATTAAGTATTATCTCTTTTTGTATTTCCTGGTTTTTCTTGGCAATTTTAAACAGGGTTATGATGTCCAGGTCATACATCAGAATGACTTTTATCCGGCTGAACTGGCCCTGGCTTATTTCTGCAAACTGGCTGGTACAGGGTATAACCGGATTGGCTTGCAGATATTTAAGTAACAGTTTAGGGCTTAAGTTTTCCATAATGATTGCAACTAATATTAAAAAACTTCTAAATTATATCATAAAAACAGGCTTACATTTAGTGCTTGTTATACCAGGGGGTGAGGCTAAGGCATGTATCTGATGGCTATTGATATCGGCTCTACCAGCATAAAGGCTGCTATCTATGATTATAGCGGCCACATGGTATCCAGCGGCAGGAGAAAAACGGAAGTAGTTTATAAGCACCAGGATGGGCAGGAATATGCTTTCTGGGATCCAGACAATATCTGGCAATGTGTAACCGGAGCTTCCAGTGAGGCGGTAGCCAGGCTGGGCCGGCCGGAGCTGGTAAAAGGAGTAGCGGTTACCGGGTTTGCCTGTGACGGGGTTCCCATAGATAAGCAGGGAAAATGCCTGTATCCCTTTATCAGCTGGCACGATAACCGGACCCTGGAGCAGCTGGAATGGTTTTCAGGGCAGGCAGATTATAGCCGGGTTTACAGTATAAACGGCCAAAGGCCCTGGCATCTAAATACCATTTTTAGAAATTTATGGTTCAAGCAGCACCAGCCCCGACTCTATTCAAGGATATATAAATGGCTGCTTATTGAAGATTTTATTAATTTTAAATTATGCGGGGCCATAGCTACTGATTTTTCTCTGGCTTCTACTACATTAATGCTGGACCAAAAAAAGCTTAAGTGGTCGCAGGAGCTGTTCCATTTGTTTGATATAGACAGCGATATTTATCCCCAGCCCCGTCCCAGCGGTACTTACCTGGGCGAGGTAAGCGGCCAGGCTGGGGCACAGTCAGGATTAAAGGCAGGTACCCCGGTGGTGCTGGGAGGCTTGGATGGATTGCTGGGAGTATACGCTGCTGCCGGGGATCAGGAGCAGCACCTGGTGGGAGTCATAGGCACTTATGAACATTATCACCGGTGCCTGTCCCAGCCCATACTCAAACCGGAAGGGCTAAACCAGAGCATTATCTGCCAGGCCCATGTGATAGAAGGTAAATATGGGGCCTATGGGGTCATGGTTTCTTCGGGGATACTGGAATGGTTTAAGGATAACCTGGCAGGGCAGGAAGCAGTACAGTCTAAAAATATATGGGAGGTGCTGATGCAGGAAGCAGAAGAATCCCAGGCGGGTTCAGGAGGGGTTTTTATGCTGCCGGATATGTTTGGAAGCACCTGCCCCATACAGGATAACTATTCCCGGGGTGCCTATATAGGTATAAACAGCAGGAGCAGCCGCCAGGATTTAATCCGGGCCACAGTGGAAGGATTAAACTACAAGGGGCTGGAGCTGTACCAGGCTATTGCCGGCTACACCGGAGCCGGCAGCGAACGGATCATGGTAACCGGGGGAGCTACCAGGAATGGTTTCTGGATGCAGAACAAGGCTGATGTTTACGGCAAAATAATTGAAGTGCCCCAGATAGAGGAGGCTACTCCCTTGGGAGCGGCCATGGTAGCGGGCATAGGAGTGGGCGTATACAGGGATTTTATTCATGCCTATGAGCAGATAGAGAGGGAAGTGGTAACCTATGAGCCCGATATGAAAAAACATAAAAAATATGACAATTATTACCAGCATGTGTATAGTAAATTATATAAGGCATTAAAAGATATAAACCAATATATATCCAGCCAGATAAAGTAAACAGTACCCCTTAAGGAGGATTTATGTATGGCAAAAAGATTCGCATGAGCAGGCTGATTGACCCCAGGTTTGGCCGGGGAGTAATAATCCCCTATGCCCATGGGCTGCTGCAGGGCCCTATACCCGGCCTGGAAAATATAAATGAAATAAATAAATATATGGATATATTCAAATACTCCCGGGCCAGCGGGGTAATTATCAGTTATGGCTATCTAAAGTATTCAGCTGAATACCTGATGGGCAGGTGCGTGCCTTCCCTGGTGCTTCTAATTGATTGGATTAATATGACTAAAAGCTATAAGGGCTCTGTCCCCTATAACGAGGTAAGGACTACTATCTGCACCCTTATTGAGGATGCTATCAGGTGCGGGGCGGACGGGGTCATGACTTATCTCACCCTGGGGTTTGATGACCCTGGCCTGGAAGCGGAAGAGATTAGGAAAAACGGCATTATCGTAAACGAATGCGAAAAGGTAGGCCTGCCGGTAATAATAGAGCCGGTGATGGCTAACTTTAAGAACAAGGAAGTTTTTTATGATAAGGATTATCTAAAGGTCAATGACCGCATAGCAGCAGAGATTGGAGCTGATATTGTAAAATCCCAGTTTACGGGAGATGCAGAGAGCTTTAAGGAAGTGGTAGAAAACTGTGCTGCCCCTATCATGATTGCAGGAGGCCCTAAAACCGGTACCATAGATGAAACCCTGCATATGATCAAGGAAGCGGTTAAAGCTGGAGCGGCTGGTACCATAGTGGGCAGGAAAATATTCCAGTCAGAAGATGTTGCTGCCTGCCTGGAGCAGGTATGCCAAATAGTTTATGAAGGCAGTCCGGCCAATGACAATATTCAGATGAAATGCATTGACGGGGTATGCTTTAAACAGCCGATAGACAATGACAGCCTGGTAAAGAAGATTGCAGACCGGGTTTATATGGAATACAAAAAACAATCCAGTAGCTAGGAGGTTTTATAATGAGTAACCAGAAACCTAATATTGGTTTATTTATAACCGTGGATGAACTTTATTCTACTGCTTTTGATATGTTCGACATTGATAAGGTGGTACAGAAAGACATAAATAAATTAATAGGAAGCCTTTCGCAGCAAAACCAGGTTCATTTTACCAAAATTGCCAGGACAGAACAGGACGGAGAACAGGTAGGAAAACAATTTGCTTCCCTGGACCTGGACTTGATAATTATCAGCCAGTTTGTATATACCCTGGATGAGCCCATATTGGGGTTTTTGAGGGAAATAAGGAAGGATATACCCTTACTGGTGCTAATGGTCCAGGGTTATGAAGGGATTCCTGAAGATTTAACCGTAACTGACTTTTCCCGTTCCTGGGGCATTAACGGTACCTTGCAGATGACAGCTTCCATTCCCAATATGGTAGATGATTTTGATTATGAATTTTTGGTAGGCAATCCTGGAGAAGAAAAGATAACCGCTGAAATTAACCGCATGGCTAAAGCCAGCTGGGCAGTCCGCTCTATCAGGAAAGCCAACCTGGGTTACCTGCCCGGTTTTTTTAGGGGCATGCATGATAATTGGGATAATGGGGCCAAGCTGGAAAAAATATTTGGAGTAAAACTAAACTGGTTTACTTTCTCTGATTTGGTAAAACAATTCAGCTCTATTTCTGAAGACCGGATCAATAAAGAGGTGGACCTGATAAGGTCCAACTACCAGGTTAGGGAGCCGCAGCAGGTAGATCTCTACGATGAGGCCAGGACCTATCTGGGTATAAAAAAACTGATAGAGGAATGGGACCTTTCCGGCTTGACTATAACTGTGGATCCGGGGACCTGCAATGAGTTTATGGAATTCAGGGTACTGGCCTATTATGCTATTTCCAAACTGCTGGATGAAAAATTTGCCTGCTCTGACGAAGGCGATATGTCTTTGGTGATTGCCCAGCTGCTGCTTAACCGGATTTCCGGGGGCCATGTACAGCAATGGGAAAACTGGGCTTTTGATAAAGACAAGAACCTGCTAATGGGCGGGCACAGCGGTATCGGGGCTACCGCTCTGGCCAAGGATGCCGGCCAGATCTATGTCAGAAATATGATGTATGATACCTACACGCTGCCCAATGGGGAAGTAAGAAAGGGTTTTGCTTTTAACTTTGTGGCTAAACCGGGAAAGGTAACCTTGCTCACCCTGGGTTCCATGCATGACCAGTACAGGTTTAAGATTATCAGGGCTACGGCTGTAGATTATCCCCTATTAGACATACATTCACCTTATGCGGTTATCCATTTGGATAATATTGGGGTGGAAGATTATTTTGAACAAATTGCCAGGTTTGGCTGCGGCAAGCACTTTGCCCTAACCTATGGTGACTGGTCAGAGACCTGTGTGCATTTGGCTAAAGCCTTGAAATTAGACTATTTGCTGTTATAATTAATTATAAGAAAATAATATTAAGGTTGGCAGAGATGGAGAGTCCAACAGAGTAATAATATGTTTACTTTGTTGGGCTTTTTTATTGTAATAAAAATCAATAAAACATGGAACCAGCTAAACCAAGAAATTATGGCTGCCGGATAAAAGACAACATCACCTACCAGGGGATGAGATGCCTGTATCTGGAGAACCGTTTTTTAAAAGTAGGCCTTTTACTGGATAAAGGTTCAGATATTTTCGAATTCCTTTATAAACCCCTGGATATGGATATGGTATGGCTGTCTCCAGCAGGCATACAAAATCCCCAACGTTTTTCCTTAACCAAGAGCCAGCCTGCAGGCAGGTTCATGGATATCTATGAAGGAGGATGGCAGGAAATATTTCCCAATGGAGGGGGAGCTTGCTCCTACCAGGGAGTGCAATGGGGCCAGCATGAAGAAGCGGCCCTGCTGCCTTGGGATTACAGCATCATAGAGGATGAGCCGGAACAAATTAAAGTAGAGCTATACACCGAAACCAGGTTGATGCCATTTAAGCTGGTTAAAATACTTACCCTAAAACAGGATGGACCCACCTTGTTTATCCAGGAACAGGCTACCAATTTGAGCCCGGAAGATCTAAAGATTATTTGGGGCCATCACCTGGTTTACGGAAACCCCTTTCTGCAGCCGGGCTGCCGCATAAACATAGGGGCTAAAAAGGGCCTGGTTTATCAGGATCCCCAACCCTTGGATGAAAATATTGAACCGGGCATAGAATTTAGCTGGCCACATCTTCCAGTGGGTACCGAAGGCTCCGTAGATATTTCCCTGATTCCTGGACAAGATGCTAAAACTGCCAAATTTTTATACCTTTCCGGCCTGGATGAAGGAAGATATGAAATAATTAATGACTACTGCCAGCTTAAGGTGGCAGTTGAATGGAACCTGGATACCATGCCTTATGTATGGTACTGGCAGGAATTTAATAAAAGCAGGGGTTATCCCTGGTACGGCAGGTCCCGGGTTTTAGGCCTGGAGCCTTTTAGCACGGACAGCATGGGCCTGGATAATACTGTTGCCAGGGGCAGGGCTAAGCTGATTAAAGCCAGGTCCAGCCTGGACAATTATATCAATATTACTGTAGATACTATTTAAAAATCCGGACCCTGGCAGGTTAACCTGCACCTAAAATTAGGAGAAATACCCTACTGGTTTTACCGGAACAGTAAACTACTGGACAGGGCAGCTAATGGGCTATCTTATGGCTATGTAAGCCTAAGTTAAAAAATATTATTGCCCATAAAGGGGGAATGAAATTGGATTTTACTATTGATACTACCGTATTATTTAAAAAGGTAGAGGGACAGCTTATCCAGGTTGCCCGGCTCAAAACAGAAAAACAGAAACTACCCCAGTCTGTTCTTAATTTAAATACAAGCCGTTGGAGCCAAACCTATAAGATTAACGGCGAT
>JAQVDY010000033.1:0-7657 GCA_028698215.1 Actinomycetota bacterium
ATAAGCATAAAGTATAACGCTGGGATAGGTGGGAACCTGGCTTTGGGCCCAATCCAGCTTGGAGTCGGTAGTAAAACCTTCATCCACCAGCTTGCCGTAAAGGTTCCATACTGTTCCAGAGTAAATTATATGGTCTGCATATATTTTTTCGCCAGTATGCAATTCTAGCCCTGCCGGCAATTTTTGGTCAAACATGATCCTGGTTACTTCTTTTTCCAGCATCATGTCTCCCCCATTTTCCTCTATGGCCTTTTCCAGTTTCCCGGTAAGGAATATAGTGGAGCCGGCAGGATAGTAACTGCCTCCTATGTGGTTATCCACAAACATAACCGCCGCTAGGATGGCCGGGGACTCTTCTACCGTGGTATAGCAATAGGTAGAGGTAAGCTTATCAAAAAATTGAAATATTTCAGGATCCTTAAAATATTTTTTAAGCAGGCTCTTAGCACTTTTATTTAAGTAACTTATAAACCTGAGGTAATATAAAGGGTGCCTTAACAGGCTCTTTAAGGAACTGCCGGGATCTGTTTCATCAGGGGTAGTATAACTGGGGTTTTCCACCATTACCTTCTGATACATTTTTTCCAGATCAGAGTAAAACCTAAAAATATTATCTCTCTCTGCCGGAAATACCGTAGACAGTTCTTCTGCAAACCGGGGAATATCCGGCCAGAACCTAATCTTGTTTCCCTTAAAATTAACAGTGTAGAGTAATTCATGTTTTATGACTTTAACCGGTTCTTCCAGGCAGTTAAATACAAACCTATGGGCATTAAAACCCTTATCTCCAAAACCAAACAGCATTGCTGCCCCTTTATCAAAGGTAATGCCTTTTCTTTTAAATATTCCACAGGAGCCGCCGGGGTTATAGCTCTTATCTATAACCGCCACTTTCAGGCCTTTTTTGGCCAGAAGACTGGCTGCGGTTAATCCTGATATTCCCGCTCCTATTACTGCCACATCGTATTGCATATCAATTCACTTTCTCTGACAAAAAATAAAATAAGTTTTAAGGGCTTCCCCTAGGCTGAAAACCTGCACTTAATGCTTATATTAAGTTCTGAACCATAAAAATTAGCCTGGATAGGTCTAAAAACCAGTCCATTCCTATCCAGGCTAATTATCCTGCCATAACTTTAAGTATTTAGTAACCTTTATACTCTAATAAGCACCCCAGCCGCCGTCAGCAAGAACCACCGCACCATTTACAAAGCTGGAGTCCTGGCTGGCTAAAAATAGGGCTACGGCAGCAATTTCTTCAGATTTTCCCGCCCTGGGGTTGAGGTTCATGCCCAGGCTGGCCCTTTCCATGCCAAATTTGCTGGGCTCGGTTATGGTATCCCCTATATTGGTTTCTACCGCCCCTGGAGCAATAGCATTACACCTGATTCCCTGTAGGGAATACTGGAAGCCTATGTTCTTGGTTAATCCCACTATGGCATGTTTGGAGGCAGTATAGGCTGCGCCTGCCCTGCTGCCCCTAACTCCCCCCAGAGAAGCAATATTTATAATGTTGCCGCTTTCCTTTTGGGTAAAAATGCCCAGAGCTTTCCGGATAGCCATCATGGGGCCTTTAACATTTATGGCAAATACCTTATCCCACATCTGGTCAGTAACTTCTCCCGCCGGCATAAAATTGTCCATTATACCTGCATTATTTACCAATATGTCCAAAGTGCCAAATTCATTGACTGCAGTGTCTATCATCTGGTCTACATCCTGCTGCTTGGAGATGTCAGTAAGTAATGCAATAGCCCGGCCGCCATCGTCGTTAATAGCCTGAACTACCCTTTGGGCACCTTCCAGGTTAATATCGGATACTACCACCTGGGCTCCTTCTTTAGCAAACAGAACGGCAATGGCTTCTCCCATCCCGGAAGCAGCACCGGTTACTATAGCTACCTTATCTTTCAGTTTCATTTTATTTCTCCCTTTTTTAGGTATTTATTGATTATGTTGAGAAAATAATATTAATTTATCCCCATATATTCAAACAACTTAGAATTATCTATTTTTCTGATTTACTGCCTGAATTGAAACTAAAATTATTTGCATTTTTAAACATATATTGGTACAAATAAACAATACAAAAGTTAACAGTTGGCAAAAATTGAAAAAGAATTTTTTACGAATTGAATACTTCCTGATGATTATAGTCTCCTTTTTTTGGGCTATAGGCCATCCACTGGGAAGGATCGCTACACAAACCATTCATCCCCTGCAGATAGCTGCCCTTACCCTGGCCATTGGTTTTATAGCGGTGGCTATATTTTTATTGGTGACCGGAAAGTTCAAAAAAATAAAGCAATTGTCATCCCGCCATATATGGATATCTTTTGGGCTGGGAGTATTTGGATTTTTTTTCTACCAGATACTTACCTTTAGCGCCTTGTCTAAAATTCCTGCGTCCATTAATGCAGTGCTCATTTCCAGCAATGTGATATTTATTGCCATACTGGCCGTACCCATCCTTAAAGAAAAGATAGGTAAAAATATAATAATAAGTATTGTTTTGGCGGTAATAGGGGTAGTACTGGTAACCTTTAACCAGGGTTTTTCCCTGGGGGCAGGGTCTTCAGGTATAGATTTATGGGGCTGCCTGGACTCCCTGCTGGCAGCATTATCGTTTGCCCTGTATTCGGTTATCGGCAAGAAGCTGCTAACCAATAATGACCCCCTGATTGTAGCAGCCTTAGCCTTGTTTTCGGGGGCAGTGCTTCTAAACCTGCTAACTGGTTTTACGGTGGGGTACAGCCAGGTAATCGAGGCAGGATGGCCTACTATCGGCATCCTGGTATTGCTGGGGCTTACCATGATAGGAATAGCTTATCCCTTATGGTTTACCTGCCTTAAGAAAATGCCTGCTTCCCATGTCTCTGTCTACATTTACCTTACCCCTGTTTTTGCTGTAATACTTTCCCTTATAATACTGAAAGAAAGTTTCTCATGGTTGTTCTGGGTGGGGGCAGCTTTGATTTTAGCCGGTATTATAATAGCTAACAGGATGGAAAAGGCCAGCCGAAACTAAACAGCCAGGTATTACCTGCTGGCTAACTTTAATCTCCAGCCGGGTTTTAAATGGTAAAAAAATATTTTTTTTTAGTAAAAGCTTGGACATTTTTATATACCTGTTTATACCTTTCCCTTAAAGCCCGCCAGGCTAAGCCAAAGCCTGATATTAAATATAAACCACATTGATAATTATAATGGGGGTATTAATTGATTAAAAACATGAAAGATGCTTTCAGTGTAAAAGGTAAAAATGTGCTGGTGACCGGGGGCAACCGGGGAATCGGCCAAGGAATTGTGCAGGCCTTTGCCCAATCTGAAGCTAATGTGGCCATTATGGCCAGAGATGAGCAAAGGGGACAGGAAGTTATTGCAGATATTGAAAAATATGGCGGAAAGTATTTGTTTTTTCCTGGAGATGTTACCCGCAAAGAAGATTGCCAAAACACAATAGAGGCAGTAAAGGAAGAGTGGAAAAAACTGGACATACTGGTAAACAATGCAGGTGTTTGCAGGCATAAGAGAACTTTAGACCTGGGTCCTGATTTTAAAGACTGGTATGAGGTAATAGATGTAAACCTGCACGGCCTTTTTTTAATGTGCTATTATGCTGCTGAAATTATGAAAGAGCAGGGCGGGGGCAGCATTATAAATATTACCTCGATTTCAGCCCATATAGTAAATGTACCCCAGTGGCAGGCCTCCTACAATGCCTCCAAAGCAGCTGCAGAACATCTGGTAGAGAGCCTGGCCGTAGAATGGGCTCCCTACAATATACGGCTTAATTCCATTGAGCCTGGTTATACAGCTACTGAACTACTGGACCTGGACAATGAAAGGGTCCGGCAGTGGCACCAGTACTGGAGGCAAGCCTGTCCAACAGACCGCTTCCTTACACCCCTGGAGATTGGGGCCCTTTGCGTTTATTTGGGTTCAGATGCAGCCGATTACTGCCGGGGCTCCGTGTTTGAAATAGACGGTGGCTACCGCTTGCCGCGCTAGTTTGAAGTTGGTTTAGCAGGCCCATAAATTTTCTTAAATCTGGGCCACTACCCTACAGGGAAGTCCGGTCATTCCAGCATAGTTTAAGGGATAAGTATGGGCATTAAACAGGGCATGGGGCTGCGCAGCTAAAACTTGGGCCAAGTTGCAAAGGTTTTCAATAACGAATACTCCTTTTTGGGCACAGTGCTGATCCCAGGGAAGATGTTGTTTGCCCCTTCTCATTCCCGCAAAATCAAGCCCAATGATAGAAACAGGTATTTTAAGCAGTTCTTCTACCAGGTTTTCTGAAAGCTGCGGGTGCCGGGTAAAATAAGCTTTGCTGCCATAACCTGTATTCTCTAAAAAACCGGTATGGAAAGCAACAAACATTTGTGGCTCTATTTTTAAAATTTCAATATCATCTGTTTCAATATCCCTGTCTTTAACCCCGCTTACATCAAATACTACGGCCTTCCTCTGGGTGTAGCTTAAAGGAAACTCCTGGTCCATAACGTCAAAATGAGTCCCCAGGTGTCCATCGAATGATTTTTGCTCATTATGATGGGCATCTCTAATCATCTGGGGAGTAACTTTTAAGGTAATATCAATTAGCAAGGCTAATTCCTCCTTATAGAGCCAAAATTAAAATTTGTATTTAATCTTAAAAAAGTAATTAACTATTATTGGCACACCCCATAATTTTAATTTACTTGGCTGGCCTGTTCAAGCCTAACTTTCTAAATAAATCAATTATTGGTAATATGTAGAAAAATCACGGTTAAATTAGAATTTTATTTGCAAAATTTCCATATTTTTATCACAATCCTTGAGTGTAATTAAAAATAGCTTAACTTATATTTATAGATGGAGGCAGTTGTAATGAAAAAGATAAAAATGATTCTATTTTGCTTTCTGGCCGTTACCTTAACCTTTCTTGTGGTTATGGGTTGTTCAGGCCAAAAGGATTTTACTTATAGCCAGGGTATTGATCAAAATGGTTTTTGGAAAGGTATTAAGGCCCTGGAACATGTAGAGCTGGGAAAATATGAAGGAATATCTGTCCCCCCGGAATTCCATGTGATATCAGACCAATCAGTACAGGATGAAATTGATACCATCCTAGCTTATTATGCCACCGAAGAGCAGGTGACAGACCGGGCTATAGCCGATGGGGATACAGTTAACATAGACTATGTGGGCAGCATAAACGGGGCGGCTTTCGAAGGGGGCAATACTGGCGGCATGGGTACCAATGTTACCATAGGAGTGACTGAATATATTGATGATTTTCTAAAGCAGCTGATAGGACATAAGCCGGGTGAGACTTTTGATGTAAAAGTAACTTTCCCCCAAGACTATGGGCAGGAAGAACTAAATGGGCAGGATGCAGTATTTGAGGTAACAGTAAACTATATTGCCGAAATGTCTAATCCTGAGCTAGACGATGATTTTGTGGCTGAAAATTTAAGCCCCACCTATGGCTGGAACAGCATTGATGAAATGGAACAAAGTATTAGGGATGACCTGCAAAAAACTGCCGTATCCTATTATGTCCAGGATTATATTGTAGACAATTCCACCATAAATTCCCTTCCTGACTCCCTGGTAGAATACCAGGAAGGGTCATTGATTTATTACTACCAGAACTATGCCGAATATTATGGTGTTGAGCTGCAGGAATTTTTAGAGACCTACTTGGGAGTTGCTTCCACGGACCAACTGTTGGAAGATAATAAGGAGAATAATAAGGAAAACGCTGAATTCTTCCTAATTATCCAGGCAATTGCAGAAGATGCCGGTATATCGGTTAACGATGAAGATGTGGACAAATATTTTACTGAATTCTGGGAAACAGATGGTTATGCAGAGTTTGAAGAAACTTATGGGATGCCTTATCTGAAACTAACTACCTTGCATCAAAAAGTCCTAGACTATGTTGCTGATAAAGCTGTTTTGGAGTAATTTAGCCTGGCTTTATGATTAAATTATTTGAAGTAGAATTAATGGCAGAGGCATAATAGATAGTTTGCCTCTGCCATTACAATAATCTTGATGCCTATTTATTATCTTTCCTAAAGCACATGAACCAGTCCAGGCAGTAGGTACCCTCTTCCTTGCTTTCCATTCTTTCCTTGGCGGTCCCGCAGGAACCAGGAGGGGGAACGATGCAATCATCACCCGGTCTCCAGTCTGCAGGGGTGGCTACGCCATCTTTATCTGCTTTCTGGAGAGCCAGTACGATTCTCTTGATTTCATCAAAGTTTCTGCCGGTAGACAGGGGGTAATAAAGGATAGTCCTGATTATGCCCTTGGGGTCAATAACAAATACAGCCCTTACTGCCTGTGTGTTGGATTGTCCCGGCTGTATCATGCCATACTTTTTAGCCACATCCATCTTTATGTCTTCAATAAGCGGAAAGGTTACTTCCAGGTTTTTCATGCCTTTCCATTCCAGTTCCTGAATTCTTCTTAGCCAGGCTATATGGGCATACAGCGAATCTACTGATAGCCCTACCAGCTCGGTGTTAATGGCTTTAAATTCATCGATCATAGAGGCAAAAGTCATGAATTCTGTAGTACATACGGGGGTAAAATCGGCAGGATGTGAAAACAGGATAACCCACTTGCCCTTAAAGTCTTCAGGGAAATTAATTTCGCCCTGGGTGGTAACCGCCCTAAAGGAGGGAGCGGGCTCCCCTATTAAAGGCATTTTGTTTTGAGTTGTTTCTTCCATAGCTATTCCTTCTTGCTAATTATTAATAATCTGAGTATATCATCTACATATTATTAAGGGCAAATGTTCAAAATTTAGCCTTTTTAGCAATCCCTGTTATCTTCCGGACCTGCTTTGATACCTAAAAACTATAATAATTATCTTTTAGGTTTAAAACATTCCTTAGTCTGGCATTAACCGGACTTATCACTTTTTTAGCCCAAGATACCATTTAAAGGAAAGCCATTATTAATAATCATTTTTTTTGAGAAATTTAATGGCCGCTTCTTCGTCAAGAGGTTTAGAAATCAGGTATCCCTGCATTCTGTCGCACCCAGAACTCTGTAAATACTGTTTCTGTTTATCATGCTCTACTCCTTCTGCTATAACACAATGGCCCATTTTATGCGCCATGGAGATAATGTCACCGGCAATAGCATCCCCTGTATTAAGATCCATCAAGCTATCAATAAAAGATTTGTCTATTTTAAGGCAGTTGACCTTTAGCCCTCTAGCCCTGGCCAAAGAAGAGTATCCAGTTCCAAAGTCATCTATGGCGATATTGATTTTAGAATCTTTTAAATCACCTAAAACACGGTTTACTTCCTCATAATTTGAAGTAAACACCGATTCAGTAATCTCGAGGCTGATTTTTTCCGGACGGACCTGGGCTTCATTTATCTTAACAAACAATTTATCCCTGAAATCGAGCCTTAATAGTTGAATAGCAGAAATATTAATGGAAACAGTCAATAAATCATATCCATTATCTCTCAATTTATTTAAAAAATTTAAGGCCTTAATAATAATTTTATCGCCTAAGGGGATAATTAGTTTCGTTTCTTCAGCTATGGGTATAAACTCTAATGGTGAAACCACCCCTAATTGATTACTGTTTAACCTGGCCAAAGCCTCAAAACCACATATCTGATTGGACTTGAGATCTAAAAT
>JAQVDY010000033.1:7757-14051 GCA_028698215.1 Actinomycetota bacterium
CCCCATTTCCAGAACCCACTTCCGCTCTTTTTTTGCCGTTATGATCTGATATTCATAATTAAAAGGCAACCTCTTGCCCAGGGCCTTTTCCCATTCTTTCCACAAGGGTTCACGGTATTCTGGGGAAATTAAGTCATTGAAAGAAAGTTCTTTGTTATTAATGAGGCTTTCCGGCCGGTAACCAGTCAAATCATAACAGCCTTCAGACACAAATTGCATGGTATATTCCCGGTCATAATTACAGCGGTAAGCCAAACCTGGAAGATTGGAAATAAGAACGGATTTACTGCGCTCGCTCTCTATCAGGTCATTTTCTATGGCCTTCCTCTTGCTAATATCCTGAATAAGGCATATATGGTTATGCTTTTTGCTATTAGATAAGGTAAGGGGGGCTACCACCATATGTACCCAAACAATGGATCCGTCGGGCTTAATATAACGCTTATCCATGGCATAGCTTTCTATTTCCCCGGATCTCAGCTTCTCATAGTTCTTAATATCCTCCTCTATATCATCAGGATGTGTCATCTGGGCCCAGCCCAGCTTTAGCAGTTCTTCTTTTGTTCTCCCCGTAATTTGTTCAAACATAGGATTTATGCGGACTGTATCATTCCTGCCAGTCCCCATAGGCTCATTGCTGTAGGCAATGGCTATGCCAATAGGTGCTTGATGGAAAATGGTATCGAATGTCAAACCCTGTTCATACAGCTTGTTTTCAAGTAATTTTTGGACCCGCAGCAGTTCAATATGAACCTCAATTCTGGCCTTCAGGGAGTCCATTTGGATAGGCTTTCTGATATAGTCTACTGCCCCCAGCTTTAATCCTTTGATTTCATTTTCCAACTCGTCAAAGTTGGTCAATATTATCGTACGCATTTTTTTATAACGGTCATCAGATTTCATTGCATCAAGAACCTGGAACCCATTCATATTAGGCATGTTCAAATCAAGAATAACCAAGTCTATATCTTCATTCTGATCCATCTGTCTCATGGCTTCTAAACCATCGCTTGCAGTCATTACTTCGTATTCCTTCAACCTATTTTTGATGATTAAACGATCTGAAGCCGAATCATCAACAACCAATATTTTTGCAGGCATCACTCTTCCCCCTCCAATCGGATATATTCATTCTGTATCACTTTTTTAGTCCAGGAATTCTTCAATTTCTACCAACAGTTTTTTAAATAATTCAAAAAATTGCTCTTTTAAAAGTAATGTTTCATCTTCCTTTTCATCACTTAGGGCTTTCTGTAATGATATAGACACCTCATACAGTGATTTGGCCCCAATACTGCCTGAACTGCCCTTAACCTTATGGACAATCTGTACAGCATCAGCATATCTTTTTTCACTAATAGCCAAAGAGAGCCCTGCTAAAGTACCCTGGTTTTCATTAAAATATTCACTTAAGACCTGACGGTAAAGGTCTGAATCTCCCCCCATGCTTTTAAGGCCGGCCGATTTATCCAATACAAAAAAGCCTTTACTGCTGCTGCCTTTATCAGCCTCAAGAATATCCTTAATAGTTTGTAAAAAACGGTCAGGATCAAAAGGTTTACTGATATAATGGTGGATCCCACTTTGCTCACACTTTTCCCGAACTCCTAAAATAACGTCTGCAGTCATAGCCACTATAGGCACATCGGCTGACATATTTCTGATTTTTTTAGCTGCCTCATAGCCGTTCATAACTGGCATATGCAAATCCATCAATATCAGGTCAATTTTGTCCTTATGTTCCTGATAAAGTTCAACAGCCACTTTTCCATTGTCAGCCACCAATGCTTCCACCCCTAATTGTTGTAGAAGAGTTTTTGCAATCAATTGATTGGTCTTGTTATCTTCCACCAATAATACAACATGCGGCTTACTAACTTTTACCTGGCTTTCTTCTTTTTTTACCGCAGGCTGTGCGGAAGATACAGCCTTTAACTTAAAAATGTCCAGGATTCCGTTTAGAAGAATAGAAGGAATAATTGGTTTACCCATGCCCATATCAATCCCGTATTCATCAATTTTGTCAAATAAATCTTCCCTCATCATGGGCAATAACATAATAATTTTTGGTACTTTAATCATTTTATGGTTATTTTTAATTGATTCTATAAATTTAAAGCCGCCTTCTACAGGAGTATCATAATCTACTATAAATAAATCAAAAGGTTTGGCAAATTTGCCGTCAGCAGCTTCCAGCATACTTAATGCACTGGCCTGAGAAGTGGTAAGCTCGCACTGCATACCAAATGCGCTAAGATAGCCTCCTATCAAATTTATATTTGCCCCTGTTTTTTCTAAGACCAGCGTCCTGATATCCTTGAAGTGATTACTGGAGAAAGTTTCCGCATACTCCTCTTCCTTTTTCTTATCCACAGTTAAGGGTAAATGAATAATAAAGGTAGTGCCTTCCTTTAAGGTACTGAAAATCTCTATTTTCCCTTTCATCATCTCTACCAGGTTTTTGACAATGGATAATCCCAGCCCGGAACCTCCAAAGCGCCGGGTAATGCTGCTGTCACCCTGGGTAAACGGCACAAAAAGTTTTTTAACTTGTTCTTCAGTCATGCCGATACCGGTATCACGGACCGAGAAAGACAAGTGATACTTATCATTTTCCTTGGCCACCAGTTTAATATCCAGCGAAATTTCCCCCTCATTGGTAAATTTAGCAGCATTGTTTAGAACATTTAGGAGTATCTGCTCTATTCGCTTGGGGTCACCAAAAAACCAATTGGGCACGAGAGGGTCTTTGGATAGTTTAAAACCAATCTTTTGTTCTTCAATTTTATAAGATACTATATTTACTACATCCTGGATAACTTGGTCTATGTTAAACGAAGTGATTTCCAGCTCCACTTTTCCAGCTTCAATTTTAGAATAGTCCAGGATATCATTAATAATGCTCAGCATTATGTTGGATGCTTGGGTAATCCGGTCAATATAGATACTTTGCGTTGAAGCATTATCGGTCTTTTTAAGCAGGTATGCCATACCGGTAATAGCATTGAGCGGCGTCCTTATTTCATGGGACATCCTGGCCATAAAGCTGGACTTGAATTCATTGGCCTCTTCAGCTTCCTGTTTGGCCTTTTCCAATGCAGATTGGACCAGTTCCCGCTTCTTTATCTCTTTTCTTAAACGGACAATCCAATAGAATGAAACCCCCAATACGGCGGCTACAAAGCCGCCAACTATTAAGATGATACGGATAATAGGGCCATAGTCAATCCTTGATTCTAATTCTATCCACTTATTGCTTATGGCTATTTTTTCTTCCTCGGTAATGGTATCCAGTGTTTTATTGAGGATGCTAACTAACTCCGGCCAATCCTGGCGAACTGCAAAATGCAAAGCCTGCTGCTTTTCTGCTTCGAAGGCAATAAATTTTAAATTGGTCAGCGCATTGGACCGTATCAGGTAATTGGTAGTAGCAAGATTCCCAACAAAAGCCCTTTCCGTCCCGTTTGCTACTGCAGTAGTAGCAGCTTCCACAGAGTCGTACAAACTTAAATTTATCTTGGGGTAATCCAGCAGGTAGCTATGATGCGAACTATTCCGCTGCACTGCTACCGTCAGCCCTTCCAGATCTTTGATTCCAGTGATTCCCTTGTCCGTATCCCTGGTTACGATGACCCTTTTAAAGTAGTAATATGGCTCGGAAAAAAGAAAATATTGTTCCCTTTCCTGCGTTTTGGATATTGCTGGTAAAACATCTATATCTCCCGATAAAGCCTGGTCATAAGCCTGGGGCCAGGTCAGGCCTTTAACCACTTCAAATTGTATGCCTGTTTTCTCGCTGATCAATGACAGGTAATCAGTAGCAATACCCCTATATTCTCCATCCTTATCAATGAACTCAAATGGTACGAATTCAGGATCTACGCCCAGCCGGACTACAGGATGGGCTTCCATAAAAGCAACCTCTTCTTCTGTCCAAATGATATTGCCTTCTTGCCCATAACAAGGAGCAGCCATAGTAAAAGCAATGCTAATAAACACAAGCAGGAAGATGAGAAGTTTTCTCATAAATAGTCTCCTTCAAAAATACAGTAAGCTAGACTGTAGCTTTTATCCCCGTAATAGCTGTTACTGGAGTTTGGATAGAAAATAGGTTTACTGATAACCTTATCTGTATTATTTACAGTACCCTCACTTCATCCTGAATATTTGCAACATAGCTCTCCCTGCTATTAATATCTCTGGGCCTATGTTTTTACCAGCGCCACAGGTATTATATTTTAGGATAGTAGTGCCTCTTTATTACTATAGCCAAATTTCGCTTATGGCCTCTATAGGTCTAGTGTTAAATATACTACTTTTTTATAGCCATTGTATATTACCTGCTTTTTCCATTATAAATGTGAAATTGATTAATTGTAAATATATTGCTAAAACTGGTAGGGCTCTGTTTTTTTAATATTTTAGAAAAGCAAGATAGATAGGATACTGTTAAAGCAGGAGGGATGTAAAAATGCCCCTTAGGTTTAATGCCAAAAATGATTAGGCGGCTATGCAACAGGGGTAAAGGATATTTTTGAGAAAACAGTTGTTCGGGAAACCTCCCTTATGGAAAATTCTCCAGGGATCTTGATATGTTTGAAATTTACTTCCGTTTTTCCCTAAAAAATCTTTATAAACAAATAAGCGGGCATTTTTTAGACGCCCGCTTATTTGGGCCTGTAGTAATAATTTTAGAGGGTATTCTTTCTTAGCTTCATTAAAGCAACCGCGAGACCGCTGCCCGCAAGAAGCATTCCCAGCCCCATAAAAACATTGGTCCCATTAAATCCAGTATAGGGAAGCTCTTCCATTTCTCCTGCGACTTCCACTACATCTTCTGAAATTCCAGCTGTCTCCACTACTTCTTCCCCGGAAACTAAGGCTTCCCCAACTTTTTCCATAATTCCAAAGTCTACATAAATAGAGTGGTCTGCGGTGACATTTTCAAAGGTGTATGTTTCTACTGCCCCTAGGTGTGTCCCATCGACTAAAACATTAGAAATCTCATAATTATTATCTCTGGGTGTTATGGTATAGGTTTGGCTTTCACCCTCTGCTACTGTTAACTCACCATGGGGACTTATGGTCCCTCCATTACCATTGGATGAAGTTATATTATATGTAGCAAGAGGCAATACTTCAACTGCCGGAGATGGAGGCGGTGTATTTTTTATGGGCTCCTCATTTTGCTTTTTGGTTACAGTAATCTTAAATGTGGATTCATCTTCTCCCGTCTCTTCTCCCTCTACTCTGTAATAATTGTAAGTAACTGTAGCCGTATTTATAAGGTCTCCAATATCATCCTCTGTAACTACATATTCGTAATTAATGATGTAAGGAAAATCATCACTGGACAGAGAGCCGATATCTCCTTTTTCACCTAGGTCTACCAGGCTATCCTCTACCTTAACATTCCAAAATCCTTCCTCTGGCCCTGACAAATCAAGTTGTTGTACATTGACACCTTCTCCACTTACTACATCTTCTGAGGTTTCATAACTTAAGACTATAGTATAGGTCACAATATCTCCCGGGTGGGCTTCAGTCCTATCAGCAGATTTGCTTATACCTATGCAGCCGGACATTAACATCATTAATCCTATTAGGGCAGCAATTGTTAAAAACTTTTTCATTACTTGTCTTTCTTTTGTAGTGATTTATAAAAAAATCTAATTGAAAAATAAAAAACCGACTAATTAAATTTAGTCGGTTACGCTATTTGCTCTGCTTTTCCCAAGCGTCCAGATAAAGGAAAAGCTGCACTGCATCTAAATCTTATACATATATCAACTTTTTATGAAAAATGAAGTATAGTTTAATTATATTTTAAAGTCAAACAGGATTTCAGATAATAATTTATGCCACAGGTAAGTCAACATGTTCTTTAAGACATTCTTTAAGCAGGAACCTGCTTTTTCCCTGTTAAATATTTAATAGCAGGACGGGCAGGAATACAGTTTAGAAGCCTTGGTGCTTCCTTTGTAAGGATAGGAGAAACTTTAAAAACTACAGGTTGAGAGTGAGAGCGTTGTGCTGCTAGGTAATAGGTTGCTCCCGTTGTTGGTGAAGAGCCTGAATGGGTCAGGCAGTTATTGATATGGTGGAGGCGGCGGGAATCGAACCCTGCTTTTAGGCTCCCCAAACAGCTATTATTGACGCTTATTTGCCATTGTTTTGTATGCCCTCCCTGATGTCTGGCAAGATGAAGTCTGGGACCTATAGATTATCCCTATTTATCCGCTATTATTAGGTTTTGTTCAGTCCTTGCCATTTCCTTGATATCTGAGACCAAAA
>JAQVDY010000034.1:0-1137 GCA_028698215.1 Actinomycetota bacterium
GTTATAATACTATTACAATTGAATAAGAAATTTAAGATTTAGATGCTATGAAGCTTTTCCTTAATCTGGACGCTTAGGGGAAGCGGAGCAAGTAGCGTAACCGGCTAATAAGCCGGTTTTTTTATTTAGGGGGTTGTGAATTAATACAATTCTTTATTTAAATATTTAAAATTATAAAAAGAAGGGAAAAGAATATGAAAAAATTACTTATTATAGGGTTAATAGTTGCAGTAGTAGCTATGTTTAGTTTGCCAGCCATGTTACTGGCTGCTCCTACGCTTGCTCCTGCAAGTGCTACTATAGAAGTTGGAGGCAAACAACAATTTACACAAAAAGGCTTTAGCGGTCAAGGGGGATTTACCTGGTCATCTAATAACACTTTAGTAGCTACTGTAGACAATGGCGGTATAGCCACAGGTGTATCTGAAGGTACAGCGAAGATAACAGTTTCCAAAGGTAATAAAGAAGCATCTGCCATACTTACAGTAACTGCTGCTACTACTACTTTACATGCCCTTTCCTTGGAAGTCTTGCCTGCAGATAGTGGGACTGTATCAGGTGGGGGTAATTATGCAGAAGGTGCAACAGTACCTGTATCAACAACGCCAACTAACTCTAGCTGGAATTTTGTAAATTGGACCTTGAATGGAGTAGAGGTTAACACAAATGCAAGCTTTGATTATACGATGACAGATACAGATACTACTTTAGTAGCTAACTACGAGCACCAGGGCGGAGGCACCGTAGGGCTTAATGTAGCTGTAGGAGATTGTAATGGAGATGGAACTAGAACAGTAACATTTGAAATGTCAGGAAGTTATGGGGGAGAAGCTTTTTTATGGGTCCTAGGGCTAAAAGAAACAGGTGGAAGTTATACCACGATATATGCAGGCTCTCAAGACGATATCTTGAAGAATCTTGGACCCGGTAATTATACTGCTGCTCTTGTTGTTATACATAAAAATAGTTATGGTACTGGATGGGGATGGCCACATGATCCAAATGTTGAAAAAACATTTAGTGTAACTAGTTGTCAGCCAGATACCTATACTCTGACTATGGCTGAAAACCCCGCTGGCAGTGGAACAGCTAGTGACCAAACTGGCACAGGGCCTTATGAAGAAGACGAAACAGTTA
>JAQVDY010000034.1:1237-12874 GCA_028698215.1 Actinomycetota bacterium
ATATACTAGCAACCCCAGCAGCCGGATATCAATTTGTTAACTGGACATCATCTGGCGGCGGAACCTTTGGTGATGCTTCCGATCCCAGCACCACCTTTACCATGCCAGGTGCTAATGTAACGGTTACAGCCAACTTTGCACTTATACCACCAGATACCTATACTCTGACTATGGCTGAAAACCCCGCTGGCAGTGGAACAGCTAGTGACCAAACTGGCACAGGGCCTTATGAAGAAGACGAAACAGTTAATATACTAGCAACCCCAGCAGCCGGATATCAATTTGTTAACTGGACATCATCTGGCGGCGGAACCTTTGGTGATGCTTCCGATCCCAGCACCACCTTTACCATGCCAGGTGCTAATGTAACGGTTACCGCTAACTTTGAGCTTATACCAGATGGTCCATTACCTGGACCAGGACCCACTATAACCGTGGCTGGAATAATGGACTACACCATTACTGCCAGCAGCGGCAGCGGCGGCTCTATTTCTGACGAAGGTATAACCACTCTGGCGGAAGGTGAAAGCAAGACTTACACCATAACTCCCAAAGATGGCTATCAAATATCAGAGGTAGTAGTTGATGGTTCATCTATAGGTGCAGTAGAAACCTATACTTTCTCCAATGTATCAGCAGACCATACCATCCATGTAGACTTTGGTATAGTGGGACAGGTTGGTGTGGCTGGAATTACTGAACAAGATGCAACTATTGAAGTATTAGGCGTAATGGAAGAACTGCCTTATACCGGACATAACTGGTTGTATTCTTTAGCGGGTATGCTGTTACTGGCCATAGGCAGCTTTGTAATCTCCTGGAGACTAAAGCTGGCTAAAGCTAGTAAATAATATACTATCTAAATGTAAGAAGCCCGGGACTTCCCGGGCTTCTTGGCTTGGCGTCCTCAAACTTGTAAAAATATATTTAATTAGTGAAAACGGTGGTAACTACTCTTCTACCGCCGTTTTCTGCTATTCCTATACCTATACTTCCGTACTGGGCCCTCAGTATGTTAGCAGCATGGGTGGGGCTGTTCATCCAGGCATTGGCAAATACTTCCGGGCTTCCGGCAGCAGCAGGGGAGGACTGGGCCAGATTCTCTCCGGCATTCCTGTAGCCGACACCATTTGCTTTCAGGAAGTTAAATATGTTATTGCCTTCCGGGGTATAGTGGGAGAAATAACCCCTGGAGAGCATATCTGCGCTTCTTTGCCTGGCTATATCAGTCAAAGCCTGATTAGGGGCCAGGGCATTAAGGCCGTTAGCCTGCCTTATAGCATTAATCTGGTTTAGTACCTGCTGCTCATAACCATTAAGATTAGCTGTGGTCTGTATGGCAGCTACTTCAGCATGGGCATAGGTTCTGCTGGTATTGGAACCGTTTAGTGATCCGGGGTTAATTCCATAGTTGGCACAAAGTTGATTAAATTCCTGGGAGTTAACGAACCCGGCTAAAACATACTCCCTGCTCTGGCCCTGGTTTAGCTCTGACATCCAGCCATTGTAACCGCCTGGATCAGGGGCTCGGTCAAAAAAGGCAGCATACATTACCTGGAGAAACTGTTCATTACTTACATTCTTGGCTTTAAATTCATCGGAGAATATAAAGTTTCTGGCCACATCTGCTCCAGTAAGGGAACCGGAATTAAGTCCGTTTACCCAGCTAGCCAGTCCTGCGGGATCAGGCTGCCTGTTTAAAGTTACCTGGTACATCCTGGTAACAAAGCTGGTTACTCCGTCTACGCCCTTAACTTCTATGGAAGCAAAACCCAGGCTGCCTATGATCAGAGCAGCCGCCAGTATTATTACCAGCGGTAAAGATATTAATATTGATTTCCTGTAATTAAATTTCTTAGCCATTTCAACCTCCTTGAATAACTTAGGTTGAGGCAGAATGGCTTACTGTTTTAGAGCATAAAAAAAGTAATAGCCGGTTGCACCACTGGCTCCCTACATTTCGAGGTGCCCAATTATGAAATGTAAGTCATCGCCTCTATTACCAAGTTAATGGTTATTAAGTTTTCAAATATACTTTAATTTATTTAACAATACATATAGTAATAACAATAAGCAATAATGTCAAGAAGATTTTTACGATAAATTTAAATATAATTATATTTATAAAATTATAATAATAATATTGATTTTATTTTCTCTTAACTATAAAAAAAATACCCTGTATAATTTAGGTAAAAAGTAAGAAAAGACCCTATGGAACTGCAAAAATTATTAAGTACTGATATTAAAAATTTAGATAAACAGCGGGCAGAGACTGTAGTAGCAGACCTGCGGGAAGAAATAAATAAGTATAACTACTATTACTATATTAAAGATAATCCTATTGCCAGCGATGCTGATTATGATCGGCTGATGAGGCTGCTGGAGCAGCTGGAAGCCAAGTTCCCTGCGCTGGTAACTCCAGATTCTCCTACCCAGAGAATAGGCGCTCCCCTGGAGGGCGGATTCAATACGGTAGAGCATGGAGAAAAGATGCTAAGCCTTCAGGATGCTTTCAGTTATGAAGAGCTTAAGGCTTTTCTGGACCGGGTCTATAAGGACTTGGAGGCCCAAGACGGTGATATTGAATTTGTGTGTGAATTAAAAATTGACGGCTCCGCTGTATCACTGGTCTATGAGCAGGGTAGTTTTGCCAGGGGCGCTACCAGGGGTGATGGGGTAACCGGGGAAGATATAACCTCCAATTTGAGGACCATAAGGGCCATACCATTGACTTTAAGAAGAGAGGTTGATATTCCAGAGATACTGGAAGTAAGGGGAGAGGTCTATCTGGGCAAAGATGAGTTTTTGCAGATAAACCGGCAGAGGGAAGATGATGGATTGGCTGTTTTTGCCAATCCCCGCAACGCGGCTGCCGGGTCTTTAAGGCAGATTGATCCGGCACAAACTGCCCAAAGGAGGCTTAGTGTTTTTATATATGGTGCAGTTAACTATCAAAGTTTGGGTATAGCTACCCATTACCAGATGCTGGATTACCTAAAGCAGGCCGGCTTTAGGGTAAATCAGCATGTTAAGAAAGTAGCGGGCTATCAACAGATAAAGCATTACTGTGACCAGTGGGAAGAGGAAAGAAAGAAACTTCCTTACGAGACTGACGGTATAGTTATAAAGGTAAATGAGTTCTCCTATCAGGAAAAGCTGGGCCAGACTTCCCGGAATCCCCGGTGGGCTATAGCCTATAAGTTCCCTCCCCAGCAGGAGGTTACCCGGGTGCTGGATATCAAGGTAAGCGTGGGCCGGACAGGGGCCCTTACCCCGGTGGCTAAATTAGAGCCGGTAACAGTGGCAGGGTCTACTGTATCCAATGCTACCCTTCACAATGAGGATGAAGTCAGGCGGAAGGATGTAAGGATAGGAGACTGGGTTATAGTACATAAGGCAGGGGATGTCATACCGGAAATAGTTAAGGTTATTAAGGAAAGGCGCAAGGGGACTGAAAAAAAGTTTATTATGCCTGACCGCTGCCCGGTATGCGGTTCAGAAGTTGTCCGGCCTCCGGGAGAAGCGGTCAGCCGTTGTATCTCTTTGGCCTGTCCTGCCATTCAGTTTGAGGCTATAGTGCATTTTGCTTCCAAAGGGGCCATGGACATTGACGGGCTGGGGCCGGCTATAGTCCAAAAACTATTAGATGCGGGTTATATTGAGGATCCTGCTGATATTTATTACTTAAATTATGACCAAATAATTTCACTGGAAAACTTTAAGCAAAAGTCTACCCAGAACCTTCTGGATTCTATTGCTAACAGCAAGACCCAGCCCTTGTCCCGTCTTCTTTATGGCCTGGGTATAAGGTTTGTAGGCCAGCATGTGGCCCAGGTACTGGCAGACCATTTCGGGGACCTGGATACTCTTATGGCAGCCGAGTATAGCCAACTGGAATCCATCCATGAAATAGGGCCCAGGATTGCAGACAGTGTGGCCAGTTTTTTTAGGCAGGAGCAGAACTTAAAGATAATAGAAAAGCTAAGAAGGGCAGGCCTAAACTTTTCTGGAAAGAAAAGAGAAGTAGAAAAAAGGGAAGAATTTGAGGGCAAGAATTTTGTATTAACTGGAAAGCTGGAGGATTTTACCCGGGACCAGGCAGCCCAGATTATTGAAAAATTTGGGGGAAGGGTAACTTCTTCGGTCAGCAGGAATACGGATGCGGTAGTTGCCGGCAGCGATGCCGGAAGTAAATTGGAGAATGCGGTCAGGCTGGGTATAAAAGTAATAGATGAGTCACAATTTAAGCAGATGATAGGGTGATGGCCATAGATAGGGACAGCAGCAAGTTTCTGGATATAAAATGGAATGTAAGGGATGCCCTGATATCTGTATTGGCGCTGATTGCTCTGCTGGTGGGCATTTATTTTAGTACGGCCAAGATCCTGGAGTTTATTAGCGGCAATGAATATTTAAGCATAACCAGCATCAACAATTTGAGCTTCAGCGTGCTTTACGGCATACAGGTGCTGCTGATGGTAGGCCTGGTTTGGTTTTTTGCTATCTACTGGAGAAAATCTACCCCCCGGGACCTGGGGTTAAGGTATTACAGCATTTTTAAGACCTTGTGGTATACTTTTTTGGCCTTGCTGGCCATTTTTATCTTGAGTTTTTCTTATGTATATATAGTAAGCTCAGCTTTTAATATTGAAGCCCCTACCAGTAAAATAGAGCAGCTGGTAAGGGGAAGAAATATTTCTACCAATATATTACTGGTAGTAGTAGCGGTAGTTGCCCCTTTTTCAGAGGAAATATTTTTCAGGGGATTTTTGTATTCTGCTTTTAAAAAAGCCTGGGGAATAAATGCAGGGCTGTTTTTATCTTCCCTGCTTTTTGCCCTGGCCCATATGGAGATATACAGCTTTATACCCATTTTTCTAATTGGCTGGATTTTAGCCTATATGTTTGAAAAAACCAGGTCTCTTTTTCCGGTTATATTTTTACATGCCATTTATAACCTTATATTGATATTGTTGCTGTTAGGGCAGGTAGATATGATAAACCTGTACTAATAGTGGCAAAAATTTGTTAAAATATTGTATCAATTTCAATTAATAGCTTAAAGGTATTTATGAAAAGAATCAGCAAACAGGATGTTGAGCAGGTAGCAGTGCTTTCTGAGTTGGAGTTTGATGATGCGGAAGCTGAAAAAATTACCCAGCAGCTGGATAGGATCCTGGATCATGTAGCCCGGATAAGCGCTGTAAATACGGAGGGTATAAAACCTACCTCTCATGTACTGGATTTAAGCAATGTTTACCGGGAAGATGAACCCAGGGAGTCGCTTTCCCAGGAAGAGGCTTTAAAGAACGGGCCAGACATTATGGATAACGGGTTCAGGGTACCCAAGATTGATTAGTTTTGGAGGATTTGGTGGATCTTAATTATCTGAGTGCAGGCCAGCTAGGTAAATTATTGCAGGAGAGGCAAATAACCAGCCGGCAAATAACGGAAAGTATAGCTAAAAGGATAGAAGAAGTTGACGGTACTCTAAACTGCTATATTACCAGGACTATAGAAACAGCTTTAGGGCAGGCGGATGAGGCTGATAAATTTTTGGCTAAAAATAAAGGGAGCTATTTTACCGGCATACCCTTGGGCATCAAGGATAATATCAGCACCCGGGGGGTAAAGACAACCTGCGGTTCCAGGATATTGGATAACTTCATACCGGTATATGATGCTACCGTTATCAGTAAATTAAAGGACGAGCATGGGGTGTTTACCGGTAAACTTAATATGGACGAGTTTGCCATGGGCTCTTCCAATGAAAATTCATACTATGGCCCGGTTAGGAATCCCTGGGATATCCAGAGGGTGCCGGGAGGCTCCAGCGGGGGCCCGGCAGCCTGTGTAGCTTCCGGGCAAGCCATATGCAGCCTGGGTTCTGATACCGGGGGCTCCATACGGCAGCCGGCTTCCTTGTGCGGAGTGGTAGGGCTAAAACCCACTTACGGCAGGGTATCCAGGTACGGCCTGGTAGCCTATGCTTCTTCGCTGGACCAGATTGGCCCCCTTACCCGCACGGTGTCTGATGCTGCGGCTATGCTAAATGTTATTTGCGGCCATGATTTTATGGATTCTACTTCCCTGGACAGCGAGGTACCTGATTTTACCAGTTATTTGGGCCAGGATATCAAAGGATTAAAAATAGGGGTGCCCCAGCAGCTGATGGTTCCCCAGATGGACGGGCAGGTAAAGGATGCAGTAACTAAATGCCTGGCCCGGCTGGAGGATATGGGGGCAGATATTGAAGAGACTTCCTTGCCCAGCTTGGAATATGCGCTAAGTGTCTATTATATTATTTCCCCTTCTGAGGCCAGCTCCAACCTTTCCCGGTTTGACGGGGTAAGGTATGGTTACCGGACCAGCAATGCGGCGGGTTTGAGGCAGATGTACAAGAAGACCCGGTCGGAAGGGTTCGGAGAAGAGGTAAAAAGAAGAATAATGATTGGCACCTATTGCCTGTCTGCAGGTTATTATGATGCCTATTATGAAAAAGCCCAGAGGGTTAGGACTTTAATTATCCAGGATTTTGCCAGGGCTTTCAGCAAATATGATGTGCTGGTTTCCCCCACTTCTCCTACTACCGCTTTTAAACTGGGGGAAAGGATGCAGGATCCCTTGACCATGTATATGTCTGATATCTGTACCATACCGGTGAACCTGGCCGGGCTTCCGGCTATTTCCATACCAGTGGGCTTGTCCCGTGAGGGGCTGCCCATAGGTTTTCAGCTTATGGGAAATATTTTGCGGGAAGACCAGGTGCTAAAAGCAGCCTATAATCTGGAACAGGCGGTTGAATTTAAACATAAGCCCCAACTCCAGGCAGGTGGACATGGCCGGTAAGCAAAAATATGAGGCAGTGATGGGTTTAGAAACCCATGTGGAGCTGCTGACTGAAACTAAAATGTTTTGCGGATGCAAAATTTCTTTTGGAGAGGATAAGAATATTTATACCTGTCCGGTGTGCCTGGGCCATCCGGGCACTTTGCCGGTAGTGAACAAGAAAGCGGTAGAATATGCCTTGAAGATAGCCCTGGCTTTAAACTGCAGCATAAACCATTACACCATATTCCACCGTAAAAACTATTTTTATCCTGACCAGTCCAAGAATTACCAGATTTCCCAATTTGACCTGCCGCTAGGGGTAAAAGGTTATCTGGACCTGGATATGGGGGATTATACCCGGAGGGTAAATATCACCAGGGTGCATATGGAAGAAGATACGGGAAAACTGGTCCATACCGGCTCTACCGGCAGGATCAGTGAAGCGGGAGCAAGTATTGTAGATTTTAACCGCTGCGGCACTCCTTTAATTGAGATTGTTACCGAGCCTGATATCAGGACTCCGGAAGAGGCCAGGCAGTATATGGTTGAACTCAGGAATCTAATTTTATACCTGGAGGTAAGCGACTGCAGCATGGAGCAGGGAAGCCTGCGCTGTGACGCCAATGTTTCTATCAGAAAACAGGGAGCCGGCACCCTGGGCACCAAAACGGAAATAAAGAACCTTAACTCTTTTAAATTTTTGCAGAAAGGGCTGGCCTATGAGATAAAGAGGCAGACCGCCCTGTTGGAGTCGGGTAAAGAGGTTATTCAGCAAACCAGGCATTATGATAACAATACTGATACCACCAAGGCCTTAAGGTCCAAAGAAGAAGCCCATGATTACCGTTATTTTCCTGATCCGGACCTGGTGCCTTTAAATATTGAACAGGAGCTGATAGACAGGGTAGCGGCAAGTATACCAGAGCTTCCCCAGCAAAAAGCAGCCCGGTTTAAAAAACAGTACGGCCTCTCCGATTATGATGCTGATTTTTTAGCTAATGACACTTATATGTCCCAGTATTTTGAAGATGTATGCCAGCATTATGGTGATGCCAAAGCGGTTTGTAACTGGATAATGGGCGACTTTAGCGCCCTGGTCAACCAGCAGCAAATACCTTTTGAAAAGGCCAAAGTTAAAGCCCGAGACCTGGCTGAAATGCTAAAGATGATAGATAGCGGCAAGATTAGCAGCAAAATTGCCAAGTCTGTATTTGAGCAGATGTTTTCCACTGGCCGTAAGCCGGAAGCCATCATAGAGGAGCAGGGGCTTACCCAGATCAGCGATACCGGCTTGCTGCAGGGTATTATAGATGAAGTTATAGGGAATAACCCGGAAGCCGTATCCCAGTACAGGGAAGGCAAGCAAAAGGCCATCGGTTTTTTGATAGGCCAGGTAATGGCCCGGACCAAGGGCAAGGCCAATCCCAAATTGGTTAATGAAATGATTGTAAAAAAAATCAAATAATTTTTAAAGGGAGGCATGGAATGATTAAAAAAATTGGAGTACTGACCGGTGGAGGTGACTCCTCTGCCATTAATGCGGCCATAAGGGCCATTAAGATGAAAGCTGTCCATTATGGTTATGATCTATTCGGTATCAGAAACGGTTGGGAAGGCTTAATTGAGGGCAAGGGGTTTGACCTTATCAAGAATGGGGTCTCAGGAACCCTGCCCATGGGGGGCACTTATCTGGGAACCAGCAGAACCAATCCTTTTAAAATTGAGCAGGGAGTAGAAAAGGTAAGGGCTAATATAGAGAAATTTAACTTGGATGCCCTGATTACCATTGGCGGAGACGACACCAATGGGGTGACTTTAAAACTGGCCCAGTTTGGAATAAAAGGGGTAGGCATACCCCAAACCATAGATAATGATATTGCTTATTCTGATTATTCCATTGGTTTTGATTCAGCTTTGGAAGTGGTGACCGATGCTATTGACCGGCTGCATACCACCGCCTCTTCCCATCACCGTATTATGATTGTAGAGGTTATGGGCAGGGATGCCGGCTGGCTGGCCCTGCACGGGGGACTGGCCGGAGGGGCAGATGTCATACTTATTCCTGAAGTACCCTTTGATTATGATGATATTTTGGAAGTGATAGATAACCGTCAGAAAAAAGGTAAGGAATTTAGCATCATCGTGGTAGCAGAAGGAGCCAAACCCAAGAATTTGGACCAGCAGGTAACAGCTTCAGGCAAAGTTGATAATTTTGGCCATGTCCAGCTGGGAGGCATCGGGGATTTCCTGGCTAAGGAAATTGAGAAAAGAAGCGGCCATGAATGCCGGGTAACTGTTCTGGGGCATACCCAGAGGGGAGGCAGGCCTACTGCCTTTGACCGTATACTGGCCACCAGGCTTGGTGCCAAAGCGGTAGACCTGGTGCACCAAAAAGATTTTGGTAAAATGGTTTGTTTTAAAGACAATAAGGTAATAGCGGTTCCCTTAAGCCAGGCCCTGGAGAGCCAGAAACCCATGGATATGGAGCTGTACCAGCTGTCCCGGCTTTTTCATTAGGATACTTTAGGCAGGCTGCCTGCAGCCTGCCTGTTTAATTACTTTCCACCAATTTATGCTTATAGGTTGACACCGGGGTTTTAATGTATATAATAGTATACAAAATATATATAATACTATAAACATAATTTTTCTAATAGCTTTGAAAGATAAACATCAAAAACTTGATAACCAGCTTAGGCGGTGCCGGTTTGAACATAATGAAATGTCCCAGCAGGAACTGGCCAATGCGGTAGGGGTTACCAGGCTAACTATTCATTCCATCGAAACCGGAAAGTTTAATCCGTCGGTTATGCTGGCTTTAAAGATTGCCAGCTTCTTTAATAAAGCTGTAGAAGAAATTTTCTACCTTAAGCAGAAGTGAGGATAGGATGAAGCGTAGCATTAAAAACTGGAACTTTATGGTGATTGCCCTGGGGGTTATCTCTCTGGCAGGGCTGGCCTATAATATGTTTTTTTACCAGAGGTTAAGGCCGATTATTTTGGCTTTTGGTGATGCGCAGCCGGTACTGTCCAGCATGGAGAAAGTGGCTGCAATCTGGTTTATCCTGATTTTTATATCCCATGGCCTGGCTTTGGCCTGGGTTATGATTAACCTAAGGCTGTTTAGGAAGGAAAGCCTGCTATTATCCTTACTGCTGTTTGCAGGACTGCTTTCCATGTTGATGGTGGTGGGAGATTTTACCCTGCTAAGCGATATTGGCAAGGAATACAAACAGGGCTGGGACACCAGCGGGGAATGGATCATACTTTATATCAGCCAGGGGCTTCATTTCCTGTTCTGGCTACTGCTGATTATAATGGCGGCGGCAGCTGTACCAAAGGGCTTAAAAGAAGCCGGCCAGTTCATAGTCAAGGATGAATCCATCTTTTTAAATGCCCAATACATGGGCGTATTCTGCGGATTATCAGGTATTATAATATTTGCCCTGCTTTCGGCTTATATGCCTTTATGGGCTTTAAAGAAAGGAATTTTTATAGTTAGCCTGTTATTGCTGCTGCCCTATTTGGTGATAGTGGCTTACTGGCTGATAGTAAAATTAAAGGAAAAGGGCAGGGAGTGGTATGACGAGAAACAATTCCAGGATATATGCAGGGCAGGCCTGGTATCTACGGTATTGTCCATGGTGTTCATGCTGACTATGTATATAATACAGTATTTTACGTCTACTGAGTTTATATCTGTTGTCTGGTTTCCCTTTTACCTGTTTTTAATTTTGCTTATATTTTCAGCATCAACCCTGTATTTTGCTAAGAGAACCTGATTTTGGAATAATTATTCTGTTTGTGATTTCTTTAATATATTGGGTTATAATATTAAGAAATACTATAAATACAGGGGTTAAATGGAAAGTGTTCCCAAAAGTAAATGGCCTCTTTTTGCCCTTCTGGCTCTAAATACTATTCTTGGACTGCAGATCCTTAAGGCCTTTTTATCTCTACTGGTTAATTTTTTAAGGGAAAGACCAAATATCAGTTTAATAGAAGTGGCTATATATGCCCTGGCTACCTTCTGCGCGGTATTTTTGGCTGGCTTTTTATTTAAAGCTGGCCCCTGGAGGATGCTGTGGATACTTATGGCGGTTATAGTTTTGGCCAGGGCTGTGCTCCAGGTAAGCTCCTGGGGGCCATTAAGCCTGGCTGCTGCTGCGGCAGGCACTGTATTATGGATAGCCAGCTTTATTTTTTTCCTGTCGGTACTGCCTTCTATACAGGCCGGCCTTCTGGCAGGGGCCTTTATAGCAGGCATCAGTATAGAGACCGCTTTGCATGGGCTCTACGGTACCTGGGACCTGATATGGAGAAGGGATGCAGTAAGTTTGGCCTTGGGCTGGGGCCTGGCTGCTGCCCAGCTTATATTAACTTCTATTGTGGCAGACAGGATTACACCATACCCCTTTAAGGGTAAAAGAAGGACCGGCTTTTATGCCTTTATCATTTTTATGCCGGCGGTATTCCTGCAGCTGCTTAAGTTCCAGAATGTAGCTTCCATTAATGCTTATAGTGAGGTTGGCCTGGGCTGGAGCCTGGCCATGGTACTGGTATCCAATATATTGGCTTATGTGGTGATAGCCAGGCTGATGGGTACCCGGGCCCGCCGCCTGGTTAGCATAATAATGGCAGCAGCAATAGTTCTCTCCTTTATTCCTGCCAATTCTGCTTGGCTGTATGTGGTCCAGGCGGCCTTAGGAAATATTGCCTGCCTGTGGCTTATATCGGCTGCCTTTATCAAAGGTATGGGCCAGGAAAGGCAGCATAACCTTTACTGGCCTTATGTGGCTTCAG
>JAQVDY010000035.1 GCA_028698215.1 Actinomycetota bacterium
ACCACTGCCGCTCTTTTATTTAATATTTCCTAAATGCAGGGCATAACATTTCCCCCGGTTACCGGGAGAAAGGCCCCGGTAATAAATCCAGCTAGATCAGAAGCCAAAAAACAGACCGCATAAGCTATTTCCTCATCAGTTCCCCTCCTGCCCATAGGAACCCTGCTTATATAGGGAAAATCCTGGTTAATATTGGATTCTGTACCATCGGTTTGCCGGCAATTATCAGTAATGGTCCATCCGGGAGCTACCTGGTTAACCGTAATGCTATACCCTCCGACCTCACGGGCCAAGACCCTTAAGACTCCATCCATTCCCCTTTTTCCGGCGATATAAGCTGATTGGGTGGGAAAGGCCTGTAAAGAGCATTCGGTATTAATGCCTATCACCCTTCCATATTTCTGCCGTACCATGTCCGGCACAAAAACTTGGGCCATAAACACATTGTGAAGAACGGAAGTTTTAAACTGGCTCTCGTAGCTTTCTGTATCCTGTTTTAAAACTTCTTTCCACTGGTACTGGCTTACCGCATTATTTACAATTATGTCCACTGTGCCCAGCCGTCCGTTAATGGTTTTTTTAGCATTTTTTAGGGATTTAATATCGGTAACATCAGCCTTTAGGGCTAAAGCTTTTACTCCAAATTCCTTCTGCAGCCCCTCTTCTAGATTGCAGGCCTGTTGCTGGGATTGATAATAGGTAAGAGCTACATTAGCCCCGCACTTAGCCAACCCTCTGCAAATAGTCCTGCCCAATTGTCCCGAACCTCCAGTTACTACTGCTGTCCTGCCTTTTAAATCTATTGCTAACATGCTATCTCCTTTAAGAATTTATTAAATAAAATCAGTCCCTGGTTTCTACCGAAACTATCTTTATCTCCTCTGCTTCCTGCACCGAAATATTACCACTGCCGCAATGGGGACAACGGATAAGAAAATCCTTAATTTCAGATTTTTTACCACAGTCCTGGCAAAAAAGTTTTAATTTTTCTTTTTCAAAAGCAAGTTCTGTCCCTTTTAAATTCTTATCTTCCCGGGTCAGGGCATTAAAATAAAAGGTTACCGATTCTGGCTCTATCTGTGATATAGGGCTTAATCTTAGATTAATTTTTTTAATAGGACCCAGGTTCCTTTTTTTAATATTCCTGTTTACTATCTCTATGATAGAACTGGTTATTGAATATTCATGCATAGGTTAATCCTTGACGCTTAACTTGAATCTTGCTTCCGGACTGCCTGCCTTACAAAGGTTAAATCTTAACTTTATAGCCTGGGCTGTCCTTAAATGAAGGGCTCGGGAATTTCTTCCAGTTCTTCCAGGGAGAACACGGGGCCGTCCACACAGACAAACTTATGGCCTATGTTGCACCTACCGCATTTTCCTACCCCACATTTCATTCTTCTTTCCAGGGTAGTATATACCATATCACTTTTAAATTTGAGCTTATTTAAAACTTCCAAGGTATATTTTATCATTATGGGCGGCCCGCAGGTAATGGCCACCTTATCTTCCGGAGAAGGTTTTAGTTGCTCCAGTACATGGGGGCAAAGCCCTACCTCCTGGTCCCAGCCATGGCAGGCAGTATCAATGGTTTGTACCAGATTAATATGACCGGACTTTTCCCATTGCTCCAAATCATACTTATAGCACCTATCTTCCGGGGTCTTGGCAGCATAAAGCAATGTTAGGTCCCCATATTTATCCCTGTTTTCTAAAATGTAAAAAATTAGGGGTCGAAGCGGGGCCAGGCCTATGCCTCCCCCAATAATCAGGATATCCTTTTGTTCCCATTGCTCGCAGGGAAACCAGTTGCCTAATGGTGCCCTAATCCCCACTCTCTCTCCCGGGCTCAAATTGCTTATAGCACTGGTGTTTACACCTACCTTCATCACTGTAAACTGTAATGTCTCCGGCTGGCTGGAGGGGGAATTAATAACAAAGGTGGACTCTCCGGAACCAAACACAGAAATCTGCCCTACCTGGCCGGGCTTAAAACCAAAAGATTTCTTTTCCTCCGGATCCTGAAGCTCTAATTGGATCGATAATATATTGGGAGTCTCTTCAATTACCTGAGTTACTATGGCTACCGAAGGCAGGTAAGGATTTTCTTTGCCTACTATGTCTTTTTCCGTAACTATATTTGTTTTCTCCATATCCCTTCCCAAATATCTACTTATTTATAATAGCAGCCACTATTTCCCGAATATCCATGTTAACCGGGCATACATCTATGCATCTTCCGCATCCTACGCAGTACAGATGCCCATGGCGCCTGTAATTATAATTATATTTGCAATTAATCTTATTTCTGTATCTCTGATACAGCTCAGCCCGGGGGTTATGGCCGCTGGCTTCCAAAGTATACAGGTAACTGGTACAGAAGTCCCAGCAACGGTATCTCTGGCCCTGCTGATTATCTTTTTCATCCCTGATATCAAAGCAGTAACAGGTGGGACAAACAAAAGTACAGGCCCCGCATCCTATGCACTTGGCCGATACTTTCTTCCACTCTACATCTTCAAAACGCTGGTTCATAATATCTGGTATGCTTTGGTAATCCTTTCCTTCCCACAGTTCTGCTATTTTTCCAGAGGACTGCTCATCTTTCTCTTTTACCAGAGCCAGGTACCGGGCCCCATCTTCTACCGGCTGCAGGTAACCAGAGCTGTCCCTGGCCACCTCCTGGCCCTTTTCTGTATAGACTATAAACACATAACTGTCTCCTTCAGGGTAAAAACCAATATCTGTATTCTGGAAATTATAGGGGCTTCCCCCTACCTGGGTACAGAAACAATCCTCAAAAACAGTATCGCAGCCCCCAGCTATCAATACCGTCTGTTTTCTGCGTTCCATATAGTAGTGGTCCTTTACTACTCCTTCTCCAAAAACAGCATCCAGCCTGGCTATAGCCTGAACATCACAGGGTTTGAGCCCAAAAATAATTTTCTGTCCTTCCGGATTGGCAGGAGAGATGTTTATTTCTACATCATCCAGCTGCTGGGTATTCTTTTTGTATTCA
Organism: Actinomycetota bacterium; assembly: GCA_028698215.1. Classification (NCBI taxonomy): domain Bacteria; kingdom Bacillati; phylum Actinomycetota; species Actinomycetota bacterium. The sequence continues at coordinate 3,020 of JAQVDY010000035.1, forward strand.
AATTCCAGTAAATCTTCGCTCATGGGATAAATTATATGTTTAGGGCTGAGCCTGGTTTTTTCAGTTAAATTTAATACCAGGCCATGGTCTTCATCCTGTTTCCAGCCTAGATCCTGTCCTATCCGGGATAAGCTTAAAAAGTTAATTAAGCTATTCTTTTTATCCTGTACGGGGACAAAAACTTCAGCATTTTCTGCCAGGGCTTTTAGCCACCCCTCTAAATTTTCTTTTTTTAGGGTATATACTTTTTCCATATCTATTTATAATTCTTCTTCTTTTATATTTTTTTCTAATGTTTTATAGGTCAGCAAAGGAGGTTTTGCCTCAATATCCATTCCTGCCTCATAATCAAATATATCACCTATTATCTGATTCATTTTTTTCATAAGCTTAAGCAAACCTATATTCTGGGGGCATACCCTTTCGCATTCTCCACATTCTACGCATCTGCCTGCCAAATGCATTACCCTTATCATTTGGAAAAACTTGTTTTCATCTGCATCTACTTTCTGTGACTGCCAGTTAGGATAATCCAGGTGAACTATGCACTGATCCTGGCATACTTCCAGGGGGCATATATTCCTGCAGGCATAGCACCTGATACAGCGTTCAAATTCTTGCTGCCAGTAAGAAAATATTTCATCCAGGCTCATTTTTTCCAGATCCTGGATATCTTCAAACCTGTCCCTGGGCTCCAAGGAAAACTTTTGGTCGTTTTCAATAAAAATATCATGCAGGGGAGGCTTATTGTAAATTTTGCACCAATAACATTTATCTGCATAAAATTCATCCTTGGTAAGTTCCTGGGTCCCGGTTGCAGTCTCAACCTCAATTTTATCAGCCCCTATATTAAGTGAAAATACTCTGGCCCCTTTTAGGGCTTTAGTGATCTTCTTATGGTCCAGGACTCCCGGACACTGTACCGCCAACAATTTGAATTTATCCCTTTCTATCAAACCTTCACTGATGAGCTGGGCTATGGCTTTACTGTCACAGGGTTTTACCACCATGGCAATATTGCCCTTTATCCGTTTGGAGAGCTTATAGGCATAGCTGGCCAGGTTATTAATGCAAAGCTGATTAAAGATTAATTGGTCCAAGCCCTCTTTTTCCTCTATAAAGCAGGGGTTAACCATCAAGGGGTTATTTGAGCCGCAATACCCTACCACCACATCTACCTGGTCAAATATAGAAGACACTTCATTTGTTAGTTTTTGATTTAAAATATCTTTACTCATTCTCCGTTTATACTCTTAATTCTTTTGACAAAATTTACTACCACTCTCTGCCACTTCTGTCCCTCTGAAGCAGAAACCCACTGGTAGGCAAACCTTCTTTTATCAATCCCTATAAAGGGCAGGTATTCTTTTAGTACCTCCAGCCTCCTGCGGGCGTAAAAGTTACCATCACTGTAATGGCAGTCATTGGGATGGCATCCTGAAACAAGAACCCCGTCTGCCCCCATGGCAAAAGCCTTGAGGATAAATAAGGGATTGATTCTTCCGCTGCAGGGAACCCTTATTATCCTTAGGTTTTCCGGCTGTCTCAGCCTTGCTGTCCCTGCTGCATCCGAGCCGGCATAGGAGCACCAATTACAAAGGAAGGCTACAATCCTTACTTCTTCCTTTTGGGCCTGGCCTTTATTTTCTTTTATTTGCTCTGTCATCATTTTTTAATATCCTTTGGTAGAAAAAGCTTTTATTTCTTCCAAGATCAGCTCATCGGTAAATCCATTCAGGGTTATGGCATTTATGGGGCAAGTGGCTTCACAAAGCCCGCAGCCCTTACACACCGTTTCAATTACATTTACTACCTCTTTACCCCTTACGGTAACCTCTTCAATGGCATTGAAGGGACAGACCATAAGGCACTTGTTGCAGCCGATACATCTTATCTGGTCCACCTTGGCCACCATGGGATCGCTGGCCAGCTTATCCTTAGACATCAAGGCCAATATTTTAGCTGCAGCTCCCCCGCCCTGGGCTACACTGGTAGGAATGTCTTTGGGAGACTGGCAGGCCCCCGCTATAAATATTCCATTGGTATTGGTTTCTACCGGCCTCAGTTTTGGATGGCTTTCCTTGAAAAACCCAAAGGGGCCGGTACTAATATTTAGAACCTTGGCCAGTTGCTTGGCCTGCTGGCTGGCCACCATGGCTGTAGCTAAAACTACTAAATCCGCTTCTATTTCCACCATTTGGTCCAATACCGTGTCTATACCTTTTACTATGAGTTTGCCGTCCTTTTCCCTACGGTACACCTTGGATACTCTTCCCCTGATATATTTGGTGCCGTACTGCTTGGCCCGGTCTATGAACTCATCATAATCCTTGCCGGGTGACCTTATGTCTGTATAGAAGACATAGGACTGGGAGTCCTTAATATGTTCCTTGGTAAGTATGGCCTGCTTGGCGATATACATACAACATGCGCTGGAGCAGTATTCCAAACCCCGGGAGCGGTCCCTGGAGCCCACGCAGGAAAGAAATACAATTTTCTTGGGCTCCTTTTTATCGGAAGGCCTGGCAATATGGCCATGGGTGGGGCCGGAAGCACACATTAGCCTCTCATACTGCAGGCTGGTAATAACATCTTGTAGCTGTCCGCCCCCATATTCACCAAACATATCTGCAGTAAGCACATCTATCCCAACTGTAACCGCTACTGCCCCTATTTCTTTGGTAATTATCTCTTCTTTCTGGCTGTAATCGATGGCCTTAGCCTCACAGGCCTCAATACACTGGCCGCATTCGGAACAAATACCGCAGTTCAAGCATCGTGCTGCTTCCCTTTTTGCTTCTTCTTCAGATAAGGTGGCTACTACTTCCTCAAAGCTTTTGGTTCTTTTTTGTATTTCCAGCTTCCTGGCTTTCGCCCTGGCAGCTTTTTTAAATTCTTTTAATTCCTTTTCTGTAAATACCTCTTCCGCTTTCAGCCTTGGTTCAGCCTTTTTTTCCTGAGCTATGGCCTGCGATATTTCAGTAAGGCTTTCCCCCTGTATATAACGGTCAATGGCTCTGGCAGCCAGTTTGCCATGACCTATGGCTTCGGTAACCGTAGCCGGTCCGGTAACAGCATCTCCTCCTGCAAATATTCCCCTGCTGTCTGCCAGAAGTATGTTATCATCTTCCAACTGTATTGAATCCCAGGAAGTAATTTTTAGCTTATCATCACCGGTGGTCAAATAATCAGTATCTGGCCTCTGTCCTATAGCCAGAATTAACCAGTCCATCTCCAGGGTAAATTCACTTCCCTCTATGGGGATAAAGCTCCTTCTTCCTGACTGGTCAGGCTCCCCCAGCTTATTTTTTATAAAAACTACCTGTTTTAGCTTGCCGTTTTCCTGAATTAGCTTTATGGGGGTAGTCAAGAAGTTCATGCCTACTCCCTCTTCTACTGCATCCTCATACTCTTCTTCAATAGCAGGCATTTCATGCTGGCTCCGGCGGTAAAATATATCTACCTGGCCTGCTCCCAACCTTAAGGCCGAACGGGCAGAGTCAATAGCTACATTTCCCCCTCCTATAACTCCTACTTTGCCTTCCAGTTTTTTGCCCTGGCCCCAAGATACCTCTTTTAAGAATTCTACCCCGGATATTACCCCTTCTACCCCTTCTTCCCCTATATTTATGGGCATATCCTTATGGGCTCCAGTGGCTAAAAATACGGCATCATAATCCTGCCTGAGTTTCCACAATTGATCTGTATTTTCCATTCTGCGGTTAGTTTCTATCTCTACACCCATCCTGGTTATAACTTCTATTTCTTTATCCAATATATCCTGGGGCAGCCTATAATCAGGAATTTCTGTCCTCATCATTCCTCCTACTGCCGGCATGGCCTCCCATATTTTAACCCCGTAGCCCTTCTTAGCTAAATAATAAGCGGCGGTTAAACCGGCAGGACCGGAACCAATAATAGCTACTTTCTGGGATTTCTTTTCTTCCATCTGGGGCAGTGGTATTTCTCCCAGTTTTAACTGATAATCGGAAATAAATCTTTTTAGGTCCATGATAGCTATGGGGCTGTCTACCAGTTTACGGGTACAATTAAGCTCACAGGGATGGGTGCAAACCCTGCCGCATATGGAAGGGAAAGGATTATCTTCACGGTGCAGCTTAAGGGCTTCCAGGTATTTACCTTCCCTGATTAAAGCAATATAGCCCTGGGCAGCCACATCGGCCGGACAGCTGCTCCGGCAAGGGGCTTTCCCCCTTTTATGGATGTTATAGGCAGAAGGTACAGCCTGGGCAAACATCTTGGAAATAGCTTTCCGCTCGGCTATACCTGCTTCATAGCTGTTTGGTATGGTAACCGGGCATACCTTTTCACATTCTCCGCAGGAAGTGCAGTTTTTAATTACTATATACCTGGGTTTCTTTCTTATGGTAGCAGTAAAATTGCCTACCGACCCTTCCAGCTTAACCACCTCGGAATTGGTTAACAGCTCAATATTTTCATGGGTTCCTACATCTACCATTTTGGGTGAAAGGATACAGGCAGAACAGTCAATGGTAGGAAAAGTTTTATCCAGCTGGGCCATTTTGCCGCCAATAGAAGCCTCTTTTTCTACCAGTATAACCTTTCTTCCCCCATTGGCGATATCCAAAGCAGTCTGTATGCCAGTGATTCCGCCCCCTATGACCATTACTGTCTTGTTTATGTCAAAATATTTGGGATAGAGTTCCCCCTGCCGGTAAACTTTGCTCACTGCCATCCTTACCAGCTCTATTGCCTTCTGGGTAGCCTTCTGGCGGTCATCATGTATCCAGGAATCCTGTTCCCTTAAATTGGCCATATTAAACAAATAGGGATTCAGTCCCGCCGATTCTACAGTACGCATAAAAGTAACATTATGTACCTGGGGGGAACAAGATGCCACCACTACCCGGTTTAGGTTATGTTCCTTGACTGCTTTCACAATTTGAAGCTGGCCCGGTTCCGAACAGGTATAAAGGTTGGTTTGGGTAAACACAACCCCTGGGAATGTCTGTGCTTCTTCCGCCACTTTTTCTACATCTACATTAGCCCCAATATTGGAACCGCAGTAACAAACAAATACACCAATTCTCAAAGCCTACTAGCTCCTTTCCTATTTAATGGATGGCTCTACAAAAAGCCTATCCAGCATAACCTCTTTTTCAGAAAGCCCCAGGGCCATACCCAGCACCTGGGTTATATATATTACCGGAATATGATAATTAGTTTTAAAAGCCTTGTTTATCTGTGATTGCCTTAAATCCAGGTTCTGCTGGCATAGCTGGCAAAACAAAACTATACAGTTGGCCCCACAGTCTTCAGTCATTTCCAGGATTTTCCCGCTTAGCTTTAGCACTGCATCCTTATGGGTAAGAGACATAATAGCCCCGCAACATTCTGTTTTAAACTGAAATTCCCTGCTGTCTATTCCTACTATCTTAAGCAGCCTTTCCATAGTCATAGGGTTTTCAGTCTGGTCAAACTTATCTGCCTCTTTAGCCCTGAAGATAACGCAGCCGTAATAACAGGCAGGCTTAATCCTGTCCAATATTTGGGGACGGCGGTAATTTTCATTACCTATAGCCTCCTGATATTTTTTCTTTATAAGTTCTTCCTTCTCCACTAGGAAATTCAAGATAGAATAAATTTTGAAATTATATTCCGGCTCCACTTTTAGGCCCATGTCTTTAAGATCGTCCACCAATTGCTGTCTTTTTATCTGCTCGTATTCATTAAGCTCTTCCGGATCCGCATTAAGCAGGTTGGCAGCATGGGTAAGTTTGATATAACAGGAAACACAGGGACACAAAATTTGTTCATAGCCCATTTTTTTAGCTAAAAGAAGGTTTCTGGCAGACAATGCTGCAGAAAGCTCTTCGTTGGTGTGGTGGGCAGGGGTAGTACCGCAGCAGTTCCAGTCTTCAATTTCTTCATATTCTATATCCAAAGCATCCAATAATTTTTTTATGGACAGGTTGTAGTCAAGGGCAGTGGAATTTAGGGAACATCCTGGATAATATGCAATTTTATTTATGTTTTTTTCTTCCATATAATTTTACATATACTTTTTCATTACCTTGCCCAGGCTTTTTCTGCCCCTTACCAGCTCCGGCAATATTTTTATCTTTCTCTTTTTTAAAATGTCCAAAGCAATATCGGCATCATTGACTATTCTTCCCGTACCCAGGTTCAAGCCCATAATAAGCCCCGGCTCATAGCTTCTGCCAAAAAACTGCAGTATTTTTATAAATATTTTATAAAACTTGGAAATTGGTTTGTTCTTATGGGTATCCTGCTGCCAGGTAGCCACCCTTAGGTGGTTCATGATAGCAGCAATACTTATGTCTTCCGGACAGCGGGTGGAGCATATATCGCATTCCAGGCATAACCATATTGTATTGGAATTAACTATCTTGTCTATCTGTCCTGCCTGTATGAGGCTTATGATTTGATGGGGCTTATACTCATAAAGATCTACTACCGGACAACCTGCGCTGCACTTTCCGCACTGACAACAATAGTTGATGTGAGGTTCTACGAAGTTCTCTAGATCACTCTTTATTTTGTGGTAATCTATACCTTTTTTTGCCATGTACCAATTATGGTAGGTAGGTTTTTAAAAATTTATAAAATTAAAACAAATAATACACAATACAGCCAGCCTATGCAAGTTTAAAAATTAAAAATTGCCTAGCCTCCTGCTAATAGGCCCTGCCTGCACTTACTACCGCTGCCAATGATTATAAAGTTTTATTTATCTTAAATCGTCTACTACTATATCCCCTACCTGGTATTTGTAACCCATATTTTCCGCTATCTGCAGGCATTTTACCTTGAGTAGGAAAAATATCTCTTTATCTTCTTCGTTTAAAGCCTCGTAATTTCCCTGGCCTTTGGATATTACCAAATCTGCCTGCCTGAAAGCCTGCCTGAATTCATCAGAAGCCAGTTCCAGCATAGCTCCCGGCAAATCAATACCGGTAGTAATAACCTTTACCAGTGAGGTTAAACCCACTTCCTGGGCATCTTCCATGGTAGCATCATTGATGGTAGGACCGCCCCTTACCGCAAAAGTTACTTTCAAAGGGCCGATATATTCAATAAATACCTTATCAAATACAATCTCCCCTGTATTGTCGCCCACGTATAAAATATTTTTAGCTTCTGCTACTTTTTGTTTAAACAACTTTATTTTTTCTTCATCCAGGGGCTGAACCAGGGCATCATCTATGGTTTGCTGAACTAAATTTTCATCCATGTCCGGCTGCTGTACAAAATCAATTATATTACCGGCAATTGCTACCCTTAAAGCAGTTTCAAACTTATCTTCTGAAGCCTCAATTAGCTTTCTCACTTTAGGTTCCAAGTGCAGGCATATCTGATTATATTTTTTCTTAAGTTTACGGTATGGATCTTTTTTGGGCTCATGTTTTCTAATTACGTCCTGGGCTAAATTAAAGGTATGGAAAGCATGCTCTCCTACCTTAAAATTAGATACTGCTTCCAGGGCTTCCCTGGCCATCTGCTCTTTAGTTTTAGCATCTACTCCCAGCAGGTCCGCTGCCTGCAGGACCTGGTTCACATAACAGGGTATGCATTTTAGGTTTAACTTCATAGGTCTCTTTTCCTCTACTGGTTTTCTATATTCTTTATTGATACAAATATTGTTCTAAAATTTCCCACATCCTTTTAATTTCTAATCCTGCTTCGCTCTGGGGATTATCGGTTATAAATTTTTTCTGGGAAAGATATACAGAAACTTGTTCATCATAAGGTATTTTTCCCAGCACCTCTATCCCGTTTTGGCGGCAAAATTCCTCTATCTGGGCACTGTTATCCAAATTTAAGTCATATTTGTTGATGCTAACAAATACCTTGATATTAAATATCTGGGCTACCTTAAACACCTTTTTAAAGTCACTGATAGCTGAAAGGGTAGGTTCAGTTACAATAAGGGCTGCATCTACCCCGTTTAAAGAAGATATTACCGGACAGCCTATTCCCGGGGCCCCGTCTATTATTATGAGCCGGTATCCTTCCTGGTTGGCAATATCTTCTGCTGTGTTGCGGATTCTGGTAACCAGTAATCCTGAATTTTCAGCACCAGGTATAAGCCGGGCATGAACCATAGGACCAAAACTGGTCTGGGATATAAAGCTTGTACCTTGAACTGAAGGTTTAAGCTCTAAAGCTCCCACCGGGCAGGCGTAAACACATACCCCGCACCCTTCGCACCTCAAGTCGTCTATCTTTATATCCGTCTCAGAATCTTTAATAGCTTCGAACCGGCAGAGTTCCTCACATTTTCCGCAGTTTATACAGTCCCCCACTAAAGTGGCTACTGCCCCTCCGCTGAATTCTTCCTGCTTCTTTAATTCAGGCTCCAGCAATATATGAAGGTTGGCCGCATCCACATCACAGTCTACCGCAATATGGTCATGGGCCAGCTTTATGAAATTAGAGGCCACTGTAGTTTTACCAGTGCCGCCTTTTCCGCTTATTATGGTCAGCTGTTTCATAACCCTAATTCCTTTTCTATCTGCTTTATTATATTCTCAAATACTTGCCTGTAGCTGCTGTCATATTCAATGATGGTATCGCCCCGGGAATAATGCCTGGCAATCTCGGTATCATTGGGTATTTTGGCCAGTATGCTGATATGGTTATCCTGGCAGTATTTCTCTACCTGGTCATCACCAATACCATCCCGGTTTATGACTACCCCAAAAGGCTTGTTCATGCCCCTTAGCACTTCTATGGAAAGCTGCAGGTCATTTAACCCGTAAGGGGTAGGCTCGGTAACCAACAGGCAGTAGTCACAGTCCTTTACTGAAAATACCATAGAGCAGGAAGTTCCAGGGGGGCAATCAATGATTACCAGTTCAGATTTTACGATATCCTTATCCAGGGCAGACTGTAGGGAAACGGTCCGCATGGATCCTGGTATCAAATCGCCCATATAATAATTGATATTAGGCTGGGCAGTCCCCTTTTTAACTTCTCCCACCACTACGTCTTTTTCCCTAACCGACCCTGGGGGGCCAACCAAAAGACAGCCGCCGCAGCCATGGCAGAGCTCCGGGAAGAATACGACTTCCTGGCCAATTACTGCTACTGCATTATAGTGGCAAAACTGGGCACAGGGACTAAAGTCCGCCCCCGTTTCGGTAAGAAAATAAGGGTGCTTTATGGATACTTTCTGGATATGCTTTATATCCGGCTTCATGAAGAAACTGGTATTGGGGGCTTCCACATCGTAATCCATTAACTGGCAGTAACCCACTGCTAAAGCCAGGTTACAGGCTATGGTAGTTTTGCCGGTACCGCCTTTTCCGCTAGCAACTGATATAATCAATTTAACCTCTACCTCCCCCTCCCATGCCGCCGCCCATACCAAAATGGGAAGTAACATTGGGGGCACTGGTTTCAGTCAGCTGGCCTGCTTTAAACTGTGCTATAGCCTCACTAACCTTACCGGTTACACCGGTATAAATCTTAATATTGGCTGTAGACAGGACCCTGAAAGAATTAGGTCCCACATTTCCGGTAATTACTGCTTCAGCACCTTTGCCTGCTATAGCCTGGCCGGTTTGGATACCAGCCCCTCCCATAGCTCCCCGTGCTTCATTAGGCATATGTTCGAAAGTATCACTTTCGGTATCATATAGTATGAAAAATGGACATCTGCCAAACCTGGAATCTACATTCGATTCCAGACTGGTTCCGGTAGATGAAATTGCTACTATCATTTTTTTCTCCTTTTTATATTAATTA
>JAQVDY010000036.1 GCA_028698215.1 Actinomycetota bacterium
CTTAGAAGACTTACTGAATCAGGGCAGGTTAAAACATCATAAGACTTCAGAGAGAGAAATCCAAAATCTAATAGCGCTTGCAAGAAGAGATATAAAGGATGCAAAAATTATTGGGCTTTCTTTAGACAGGAGATTTGCCTGTGCCTATAATGCAGTTCTTCAGCTGGCCACAATTCTACTTTACTCTAAAGGATATAGGCCAAAAGGTGTAGGCCACCATTTTACAGTATTTCAAGCAATGAAAATAATAATGGGGACAGATTATCATGCAATAGCTGACTATTTTGATTCCTGCCGGTCAAAGAGAAATATTACTGATTATGATTATGCAGGAGCAATTTCAGAATTAGAGGCCTAAGAACTAATTGAAGAAGCAGAAGATTTCTTAAATGTAGTTCTTGCTTGGATTAGGAAGAATTAAATAGTTTTTAGTTAGTTGCACTATCTAAGAGTTGTGTTTACAACTACTTAATAAAAATGCTCTTTGAAAAACAAATAAAAGAATAGATCTTTAGTAGATATAACACTACCTCCAAGTTAAAATATTTGATTAGACAATTAAAAAAATATCAAAAGAAGCTAGACACAGTATTAGATTTGTGCCGGCAATACTTGCCGGAAATAGCAGCTAGGTTTTATGATCCTCAACTTCAGAGAGCAATTTTTGAGCTCTCTCCTTCCTTGAAAGACATAGATCTAGAAATACTGGCTAATTCAGATCTTGAGTCTTTAAGCCAGGCTGCTTCTGAAGCAATAGACAGGAAATACAAACTAATTTCAGCGGAAGGTTCTTTTGAGCCGGTAATAGATTATCAGGCCTACCTGCCTTATAGCCCCTTTTTAACCGAAGAGATGAATGATTATATTAATCTAAAAGCTATGGAATCCAATAAGCCGGCATTGTTGGATGCTGCCATAGCTGTGGACAATGCAAAATACATTCAGAGGATTCTAAAATCTATGGGATATTTACAGAAATACAGCGAATCCCCCCGCCTGGAAGAGATAAAGCAGTATGCCATAGCCAGAATTTCCATATACCTCAGAGGCATAGATAACAGTCCGGTATTTGATTACAGCCAAAAAATTCTACCGGATAAACTGGCAGAATTTGAAAGCAATGTGCAGGAATATGTTGGAACTGATTTTGGCTACATAATAGCTGATTACCTGAGCCTGCTTCAGCAAGAGGATTATACTAAGACCCAGGCTGTAGATATGATTTTATAAATAATATTGGTGATTATTTTTAATAGGTCACAAAGGCTGTAAAATTTTAATCAGGGCAGGGTCAATTTATAGATATTTCCGTCAAAAGCAGCAAAATACATCTTCTGATCCTGATCTGTTCCCAAAGAGCTGATATTTAAGCTGGTTTCAGCTAAGGTAAAATTTTCTACTTTTCCGTCTTCATCCCCGGATAGGGCCCACACATAGCCGGTTACAAAATCAGCATAGATATACAGTCCATAAAGAGGGCTTATTTCCCGGCCCCTGTACACATACCCCCCGGTAATGGATTTTCCTAATGGATGCTCATATTCATACACCGGCAAAATCAAGTCCTCCTGTGGACAGTCTTGAGGGGGATTGAAGCACTGGCTTCCCTCCATGATATTCCAGCCATAATTTTTGCCGCTTTCTACTATATTTATCTCTTCTACACGGTTCTGGCCCACATCAGCTGCCCACAATTTATTAGTTGTTTTATCAAAACTAAACCTCCAGGGGTTTCTTAAACCGTAGGCGTATATTTCCGGCAGGATATTTTCCTGATTGGAGGCAAAAGGATTTTGTCCGGGAATGCTGTAATTTTTACCGCCTGAAGGATTATCAATATCAATACGCAATATTTTGCCCAGCAGGGTGTTTAGATTCTGCCCATTATTTTGAGGGTCTCCACCGCTTCCGCCATCCCCGGTAGCAATGTAGAGCCAGCCGTCATTGGAGCCGAAGGCAATCTGTCCTCCATTGTGATTGGAATAAGGCTGCGGAATGGTAATGGTTATCTGTTCTGATCCCGGATCTGCTAAACCAGTGGTGATGTCAGTATTAAACCGTGAAACTACAGTGCCGCTGTTATCAGTATAATTAACCCAAAAATAGCCGTTTTGTTCAAAATCAGGGTGAAAGGCCAATCCCAGCAGCCCTTGTTCCGTTCCGGAGCTGTTTACCCGGTCGGTTATATTAAGAAATATTTGCGCAGATTGTCCTTGTTTATCAATTACTGATATCTTTCCATCTTTTTCTACAACAAACAAGCGGCCGGAGCCATCATCCGGCTGCTGAATATCCACAAGCAGGTTAAAGGAAAGGGAAGGGAAAGCATTTACCAGCTTAAAATCATATTCCAGGGATCTCAGTTCTTCCAAGTCAGCTTTCTTTTCTTCCCGGCTTTCTGTAATTTCTACAGTTTCATTGCCCTCTGGTTCGGTAGAAGAGGTTGGTGCTACAGGCTCTGCAGGCGGCTCTTCCGCTTCAGTTTCAGTGGGAGCAGGGCTGCAGGCCGGCAAAAAACCGGCTATACATACTATTAAAAATATAGCGGTCCATTTGAATTTTTTTTGCATACTTTCCCCTCAAGCCAATTATAGGGAAAAGGTAATTTTTATCATCTAACTAAAATTTAGCCCACAGGAGAGGCAAGAATAGGCAGAATTTTTAAATAGAAAATTATATGGATTCCGGTGTAGCCCACCCACAGGCAGCAGCTGCCGGAGGAGAGGCACCAGCTCCCCGTTGGAACTGATAATAGGTCCGAGCGGCATAGGAAATATGGGAGGGTCCGTTTGGACGTTTCAGGCAAGGCAAAAAACCATGTTTCGGAAATGGAGAGTTTCAACCATGGCAGGGTTGGCTGGATTTTACTTTATAAATACCTCTATAAATTAACACCATATGATTTTTATGCGGGTATTTATATTCTGGATCAAAATAACTGTATTTTTAAAGCAGCTCTGATTTGTTTTATGTTAGCATCAAGCCGATTCCAATACCCAGGTCTGTGTCTTTTTTGGCAGCCGGCCAGCCTCTAACTGTATGGTGGGCTCAAATTCCAGGCAGCTGCCGACAGCTGCCTGAAATTTATCAATACCTGCTACATCTATTTTAGTGTCATTCTGCTTATAATGCATGGGGATGGCAATATTGGGACCGACAGCCTTTATTAATCTGACAGCTTCATCAGGCTCGATAGTGTATTTGCCGCCAACCGGTATCATTAGCACATTTACTCCCTTTAGGAAATCCAGCTGGTCTTGTTTCAGTATATGCCCTAGATCTCCCAAATGAGCAAATATCATCCCGTCCGCTTCGAATTTAAATATAATATTTTTTCCCTGTCTTTTCCGCTGGAACGGTCATGGAAAGTAGAAAGACCCTGAATGTTTATATCTCTGAATTTATGATATCCAGGGCTGCTGATTACCTTTGGGCTGCCATTGATTAGTTGTGTATTATTGTGGTCAAAATGCTGGTGGAATACAAGCACAATATCAGCTGATACTTCAGGAAGATCATCTTTTACTTACCGGTTATATGGGTCTATAACAATTTTAGTTTTAATAGTGGATTCTATCAAAAACATAGCGTGACCAAAGAATGTCTCCCTGGTTCCATTAGGCATAACAAGCACTCCTTTATGTTATTGACTTATTAATGGTTTTTATTAATATATGCAATTGTCTAATATTCTGTAAGGGCCCATAGCTCAGTTGGTTAGAGCAGCGCACTCATAATGCGGAGGTCCCAGGTTCGAGTCCTGGTGGGCCCACCATTTTCCAAGATTTATAATTTAAAGATTGAGTGCCATATCAATATTAATTAGTCATATGCATAAAATGCCCAATAATGATCCAATAATTTTAGTTACAAAGTTCTTATTAATTTTGTAAAATTAGTTTAGTGTAGTAACATTAGTAAAAATTTAAAATAAATCTAAAATTAAGGAACGTGTCATGGAAGAGTTAATATTTATTATCAAAGAATCAGATGAAGGCGGATTTGAAGCTAAAGCATTAGGATATTCAATATTCACTGAAGCAGAAGACATGGTATCATTAAGAAAGGCCATAAAAGACGCAGTTATTTGTCACTTTGATAAAGGGAATGTTCCTAAGGTAATAAGGTTGCATATGGTAAAAGACGAATTGATGTCAGTATGAAAATCCCAAGAGACCTAAGCAGTGATAATTTAATCAGGCTTCTTGATAAGTATGGATATAATATAACGAGACAAACTGGCAGTCACATTAGATTGACTTCTGCTTTAAAAGGAAAAGAACACCATATTACAATACCTGACCAGAAATCCCTAAAAGTTGGTACTATAAGTAATATCATAGGGGATATTGCTGAATACCTGGAGGTTGAAAAGAAAGACTTACTAACCAGGTTATTTGTTTAGTCCCAGAATATCATTATCTGAAACAATCAGCCACTCAATTTATAAATTTTAAAAATTCCAGACAATTCTTTTATAATAGTGTTTGAAATTTCAAACCTTGCCTACCAATAACTACTATACAGAAAGTTAGAAAAAATTAAGTATTAAACAAATTGTAGTTTGCTGATTGAAATTATATCTTTAATAATGTGGTTCCAATTTTCAGAACAATGGCCCACCAAAATTAAATTATTGCTCTCCGGGTCTCCACTAAAAACTGGTGCAGCCCGCTCCCCAAAAGCATAATGCGATTAATTCCAAGGTGTCTAAATTTAGGGGCTCTGGTTAAAATCTATTTACAAAGTTCTTATTAATTTTTTAAATAGAATAATAATAATTTAATTATTCTTGTAATTGTTATAGGGAGCCTATGGGGTGATTTTAATATTACAAACCGCTGTTTTAAACAAGCCAGTATAGACATATTTAATAAGAATTTGTTGAAAAAGAATTGGTATGTTTATAGAATGGTAGCATTAAGTCAGCACCTATAATAAACATAGGCAGAGTTAAAAACATGGATAAGAGAATTGCCAAAGCCCAAAAACTGAAGAAAGCATATAAACTGGCAACAGAGTTTAAGAAACTCAGATGCTGGGAATATATGGAAGACACAGATATGTTTGGGGTTATGAGGCCCGTCGACGGCCTTATAGCCTACATCTGTATAATGGGCAATGCCGGTGAGGTTTTTGGATTGAATGCCTATCTGGGGCCAAAGGGCTTGGACGGCTATCTAAAAATACTTACAGGCAAAACAATTAAAGAAAGCATAGGCATGATGTCTTCCCATTATTGCATATCTTTGACCTATGAGGAGGACCAGTTATATCTTGATAGAAGAGATAAAGCAGTTATGAAAGAGCTGGGTATAAATTACAAGACCAGCGATTCTATACCTTTTTTCAGAACATATATCCCCGGCTATTTTCCCTGGTATTTAACTGAAGATGAAGTGGAATTCATGGAGCTGATACTGGAGCAGTCTATCCAGGTCTGCAGGAGGTTTAAACAGGACAGCAGCCTATTACAGACAGATAAGGAAAACCATTATCTGGTTAGAGTAGCCCAAAAGACCAATAACCATATGGAATGGACAGATAAATTTTTGAAAGCAGAGCCCTATAGGGAAAAATGGGAACCTCTGCAGTTAAATGAAATAAGGCTGAAGAAGATACTTAAAAAAGGAATACAGAGGAAAGGAATATGGGAAATAGGATGCGATTTTTTCCCTTTGCGGATAAATGACCGTAAATCAAGGCCATATATGCCGCTTGTTTTCTTAAGCTTGGATGCGGAGACTGGTGATATTTTGGGATGCGAGGTGTCTGAATTAAGAAAAAAGAACCTGGTTTTAGGTGAAGAGCTGCCAAAGCTTATAGAAAAACTTAAAACTGCCCCCGAAGCCCTTATCGTGAGCAGCAGGGATTTAAAGCAGATTCTGGCCCCTTTTTCTGAAAGACTGGATATCCCTGTAAGATTCAGGAGGAAGCCCATTTACTACCAGGAAGCGGCAAATTATATGATAGATTTCTTAAACAGAGGAACGGAGAGCTGAGCGAAAATATTAAACTGGGAGGTATGTAAGGGCAATGGCTAAAATTGGAAGAAATGAACCCTGCCCCTGCGGCAGCGGAAAGAAATATAAGAATTGCTGCCTGAAGAAATCGGAGGCTGTGGATATCCTCAATTACAAGTATGACAGGTATCTCAGCGCCCGGAATAATGCATGTGCCAAGGTCTTTAAAACCGGTGCCGAAGAACTAGGTTTGGGAAGAGAGGGCCCCACCTTTTATCTTTTAGAATTTCTTTTGTGCGAAGTTGATATGGAAGAAGTTAGAAATAAAGAAGACTTGGAATTTTTTGTAGATAATCTCTCATTTATTTTTACTATTTTTGGATATCCAATATATGATTTGTCAGGATTTGAAGGGGAACCCGATGATTTTGGTTTCAATACCAGTTGTATTGAAAATAATTATTTATGGAGGTTCTGCCTTAAAAACCATCCCAGTGACTTTAACCAGGAAGAAATAAAGTTCCTTCAATCCCTCAATCAAGCCATTGCCGGGTTTTTCAAGGTCCTGGGTATTAATGCTGCTGCAAACAGTCAGGGTTATCCGGTAATAGAGATCCAGGATATTTTCACTAAAAAGACTTACAAGATTATGGATAAATCCCTTTCTGAGGGGGTAGTCAAGCATGATATACTATCGGGCATTATTGCTCCCTTTGCAGAGGATATATGGGTGATGGAAAGCTGTCCCCCTGTGGTCTACCAGCTCCAGGACAAGCAAATACTGATGGATTTGATTGAGGACTATTCAAAGGTTTACAGGGATGAGTATGGCCGGCTGATAGGGTACACAGATGATTATGGGAATTTGTTTAAGATGTTTCCGGTTATCATTTATCTGGTGGCTCTTGACTATTTTATAATGAAGCTAAGCAGCCCTTTGCCCAGGATGGTGAATTACGATAAAGAGGAAATAGTTTTTTCAGAAACAATATACAAGTTTGAAAATAAAAAATTAGTGAAGGAAAAAGTAGCCGGTTTACAAGGAGTAGTGTTATCAGAAGACTTGAAGAGCAGGACAGTATTCAGTTGGCTGAATGAGAAAGATACTGTGATGGGAACCATTGTAATAAAGAGAAAGAAGCTCTATTTTACTACAAATTCCTTGGAAAGGCTGGAAAGATGGAAAGGCTTAGTAAAGAAAATACCTATCCAATTTGTTAAAACTGATTTTACTTCCGTTGATGAAATGCGGGAAAAGTATTCAGAGGGAGCGAAATCCGGGGAACAGGGCGAAATCAAGGATGAAAATTTAGCTATACCGGAGGAAGATTTAAAAAGGATAGCTCTTGAATGGTGGGAGAATTATTATAACCAGTGGGTAGATATGAAAATCCCCGCACTGGGTAATATAACTCCCAGGCAGGCAGTTAAGAATAAAAGCGGCAGGGAAAAAGTAGAAGAGCTGATAGATGAGTTTGAGAATTCCTATCTTCGCGCAGACAAGGACAGCAGAGCTGTAAATAATTTCCAGAAATACTTCGATCCGAATGAATTAAGAAAAAGACTCTCACTGGCCTAAACTAGCAATGTTGTAAATAAATCACTATCCGGAAAATCCTGTTATAACAGATTGGGTTTTCTTTATCCTGACTTTGACAGCAAAAAGGGTCAAAAAAAGGCCCAAACCCTTGCCAATACAGGGATCCCGGCCTTCAGCGATTATCACAAATATGTGGTATAACAGCTCATTTTTTACTCTCTGCCAAAATATTTTTAATCTCTCCCTGCCGCAGCCTTTTTCTTGTAAAATCAATACCCAGGGCTTCACCTATATCATCTGATATCTTGCTTCTGTAATCAAATAGATAGAGGTTATCCTGTTCACTGGAGCAGGATATAGAATTAAGGCATTCTATTATCTGTTCCGGAGAATACTTGCGCCCTGTCCTCTTGCCTATGAGCCTTATGATAACTAAAGCTATAAAGCAGGTAAGAAAGTGGGCCCTTATCCTGTCACGCCTGGATACATATACAGGTCTTGCCTCAATTGTGCCCTTGGTTACCTTAAATGTCTCCTCTATCTCCCACAGCCCCCGGTAGGTATCGATAATATCACCGTCAGACATATCAAGCTCGCTTGTAACTATTGCATAGTATCCGTCGTATTTTTCATCCTCAGCTAGTTTCTCCAGATCAAAGCTTGCCTTTCTGCCCTTTATTACCTCGCCTGTATCCTTATCAAAATCCACATTCTTAACATACCTTGCCGCCCCGTAGCTTGTGGCCCTCCCGTATTTTGCCGGGTTCTCTACAAGCTGCATGGCCTTCTTTACCAGTTCGCTTCTTTCTGCGGCTGCCTTGGCCGCATACTTATTGGACCAGAACACCACCTGCTTTTCATAAACGGTCTTTTTAACCTTGCCTCCGCTTTTCATACGGACATTGATATCTCTTGCAATACGCCTTGATTTTATCTTAAAAGGTGCATCGCCATCTGCCGGCTTTCCGTCTTTTCCCATATAGCCTTTATCATCTAAGACATATTCCTTAAATGCATCTGTTTCACCTTTTACAGAGAAGCTAAAAACATAACCGTTATAGTTCTTTTCCCCGGTAAGGTAGTAGATATTATCACCGGTAATTATTCCCATGTCAGCTACCACCACAATCCTGCCTGTTTTGTATTTTCTTCTTACCTCTCCGATTACCGTCCTGAAGGTCTCCTTGTCAAGCTTATTGTCGGAAAACAGGCGGTAATGTATGGGGATACCTCCAGAGTCCATGGCTAGTCCCATCTGAACGATAGGGCTGTAGCGGCCCTCCTTACCCTTTCCAAACTTTCTAAGCTCATCAGCCCTGTCTATCTCAAAGTAGAAGTTTGTCACATCATAGTAGATAGTCTTTGTATCCCTTCCGTATTTTTCCTTTATCTTTTCGTGAAGGTAGGCTTGCAGTTCTCTCTCCAGCTTTGCAAAGTGGGAAAGGGCCCGGTATATATCGGCAAGGCTGAAATTGAAGCGCTCAAAATATCTCTTCCTTTCCTCGTAAGCCTTCTTCTTGGAGCCGGGGGATAGCAGCCTTGAGACAGTAAGGAGTATCATAATGGAATTGGTATTGTAGCTAAAGGGCTCATATCTAGCCCTGTTTTTAAAAAAGTCATCCAGGCCAAGCTCATGATATACTTTTAAGATGGCAGCGTAGCCCAGGTTCTTTTGCCCCCTGCTGCCGGGTGGAAGCGCTTCATCCATATTTATCTTTAGCGTTATCCTTTTTTTTGCGTTATCCTCCTCTGTCATCTTTCGGGCCACCTCCCTGAAATGGGCCACAGGATCTTCATACTCATTTTCTAGCTCGTCCAGCCAGCCCAAACTCTTTATGGTCCTGTCAGTAGAGACATTTGTCTTGGGGTTTCTATATTTCTGGGCGATGACCATATAAGTCCTTCCTGAATCCTTTCGGTAAGTCTTCTTAAGATACATGAGAGTCTCCTTGCCTCAGTTAGGTTTTAGCTTATTATATCATATTGTTTCTAATTGTGCCACTATATAAAGTTAAACAATTAAAATAAAAAACCCCCTAAAGCCTTGTATGGCGGGGGATTTGGGTATTGGTCTTTGGGTTATGCTTTCAAACTAACGAGGATTTTATCAAAACTTATTAAATTGATAAAACTATTTTAAAAAACCCACTTATACTCTGTTAGAATAATTATAGTAACTTAGAATTTATGCAATATTTGATCAATCAGCAATAAAGTGTTAATAATATTGGTACCATCTATCTAGTTTATAAAATTGAATTTTGACATTATATCTTTATAGTATTAGTGTTATTAACACTATGTCGAAAGATAGTTAAATATTTAAAAAACCAGGAAAACCAGGATTAAATGAGTTTATTTCCCAACATGCTGTATTTGCTACAGAGGAAGTGGACAGGTTTCTTTTTAGCAGAAAATCCTTTAATTTGAATACCCGCAAATCTTTACTGGCCTATTACTGTAAAAAGGGCAGGATAATAAATATACGACGTGGCCTATATGCAACAATTCCATATGGAGCAGACCCGTTATCATACCCGGTTGATCCCTACCTTTTAGCGGCAAAAATGGCTGAAGATGCAATCCTTGCATATAACACAGCACTACAATTTCACGGTAAATCCTATTCAATACACAATAGGTTTCTATATGTATCCAGCAAAAAGCCACTTAATCTTAAGTTTCAGAAATATGAGATAAATGGCATAATTACCCCAAGCTCCTTAAGGGCAAAAGGAAGTGAAATGTTCGGAATCACAGTCCTTAAACATTCTGGAGTAGAAATTAAAGTTACTAATCTTGAAAGGACATTTGTTGATGTACTTGACAGGCCCGATCTTTCTGGAAGCTGGGAAGAGATATGGAGATCACTTGAATCAATTGAATTTTTCGACCTGAACCAGGTACTGGCTTATGTCCTTTTACTGGAGAACAAGACTACTGCTGCAAAGGCAGGTTTTTTTCTTGCGAGCCACAAGGATGCATTAATGGTGGAAGATAAATATTTGGAAAGATTGCAAAAGCTTAGTCCCAGAAAACCTCATTATATATCGAGAAACAGACGCGGGGATTGCCATTTGGCAAAGAATTGGAATCTCATGGTCCCGGTTGAAATTTTAAGTAAATCCTGGGAGGAAGAACAATGAAATTAACAGAATCAGGTATTCTGCCAATAGCCGAAAAAACCGGTTTTAGAATTGAAATGATTGAAAAAGTGCTTCTTTAAATTAATCTTCTTAACACTTTAAACTCTCATCCATTTTTAAAAGGAAAATGGGCTCTAAAGGGTGGAACTGCTTTAAACCTGTTTTTACTTAACTTCCCAAGGCTCTCTGTAGATATAGACATTAATTATATCGGTAAGCTGGGCGGTGAGCAGATGCTTGCAGAGCGGCCGGGTATAGAAAAGGCAGCACAAGCCGTATTTTCCCGAGAAGGGTTTATCATAAAAAGGCTGCCTGGAGAACACGCAGGCGGGAAATGGCGTTTGGGGTATCAAAGTATTACAGGGCAGCCTGGCAATCTTGAAGTTGATCTTAACTTCATGTACAGGAAGCCTCTTTTTGATATTTCTATTGCTGATTCTCATCCATTTGGCAATTTTCAGGCTAAAAAGATACCTGTTCTTGATTTGCATGAACTTGCAGCTGGAAAACTTACAGCGCTTTTATCCAGAAGACAGGCCAGAGATCTTTATGACTGCTATCAGATCCTTAGTATGCATGATATTAAACACGACTATCTCAGAGTAGCATTTGTTGTTTATGGAGCAATGAACCGCAAAGACTGGAGAACTGTATCAATAGAAGACATAGATTTTGATGCATCTGAACTGGCCAGACAATTAATGCCGACTCTTAATGTAGGAATAAGGGAAGAGAATATATCACCTGCCAAATTTGGAGAAAAACTTTTAAATAATTGCAGGAAAACACTATCTTTGGTGCTGCCACTAAAAGATACAGAGATGGAGTTTCTAAATCGGCTTTTAGGTAAAGGGGAGATCATTCCTTCAATTTTAACACCGGATAAAACTCTGATAAGAAATATTAAAAATCAGCCGCTGCTTGAATGGAAAGCATTAAATGTCAGGCAATATAAAAAGAAATAAACTGTATGGTATAAATCTATTTGAATTTTATCTATGAAAATACCTTCAATAACATTTATTAAATATAGGGCGGCAAACGCTATAAAATTTATATCCAGGAAAAACTTTATGTACAATTTATTTGCCCCAGTTCTTTTTGCCTATAATAATTATTTTAAAAACCCTTGCAATATAAAAGCTATTACTAAAATCATTTACATGTTCGTACCTGGCTAACTACACAACAGCTGTTTGGTTGCGGCTCCAAAAACATTACAAATAGATAGAAAAGATATCCGAGGGTAGCTATCTTGAAGAAGGCAGCTATAATGCGGAACTAAAGAAATTAAAGACAAAGGTATGTGAACTGGACCAGAGGGTAGGAAGGCTCTGCCAAAGGATAACTACATCCTAAAAAAGAAAGAATTGCCGGCCAGAGCCAAAAAAGAGTCTACGCCTGCCATAACCGGGGTATATTTAGATCAATTGGCAAGACAGCAAGGATAATGTAGATACTACAGTTTAAATATTACTATAAATCTAAGCTAAATCTGACCAAAGCAAAGTTGGAACGATTTTCAATAAAAATATTCAATAATCTATTTATCTATTTACATAAATACATAAAAGCATTATCATTATCTTATAAATAAGAAAATCAATAACCGCTATTTACAAAAGCAAACCGGCTATTTACCCATAAACAGGTGGCCGCAGGATGAGAGGCCCAGGGAAAAGCTTGTAAAGTACGGCAGCGGACACCTCAGCAATGCCGAGCTCCTGGCCATAATGCTAAGGACAGGAATCAGCCATAACCACCATAGCAGATCGGCTCTGGATCTTGCAAAAGTGCTTCTGGCCAGGTTTAAAAACCTGAGAGGTCTGCTCAATGCCTCTGTTTATGAGCTTACCCGCATTGAAGGTATCGGGCAGGCAAAAGCATCACAGATAATTGCATCTCTGGAGCTTGGCAGCAGGGCTATGTCTGAAAAGAATGGCAATAATATAAGTTTTAGATGCAGCGAGGATGTAGCCAATTACTACATACCGCTTATGAAAAACTTAAAGAAGGAGCAGTTCAGGATACTGCTTTTAAATATAAGGAATAAGATAATAAAGGAAGTGCTTATCTCACAAGGATCTCTTACGTCATC
>JAQVDY010000037.1 GCA_028698215.1 Actinomycetota bacterium
GTTTCATGCTTGCCAAATAATTTGGCGGTAGCCAAAGGTATGGTCATTAAATTGTCAGAGTTAATCAGCACCAGTGGAAACCAGAAGTCGTTCCAGATAGGTATTAAGTTATAGACCGCAACTACCACAATAGCAGGACCGATTAAAGGTACAATAATTTTCCTAAATATTCCAATTTCACTGCAGCCGTCCACCCGGGCTGAGTCACTTAATTCATTGGGGATATCCCTCATAAAACCGGTAAATATTAGAATACCGGGCGGTATGCCATAAGCAGCATAAATTATAATAAGGGATAGTAAATTATTATATAAGTTCAGCTTTATAAACATTTGCATAATATTTATGGTACCCAGCCTGATGGGTATCATCAGCCCGGCCAAAAAGTAAAAGAACACTATTTTATTTAAGGCAAAACTATATTTGGACAAAGCATAAGAAGCCAGGGAAGAGACAATCAGGGTTATGGCAATGGCCGCTATGGAAACTATAATGCTATTTATAAAATACCTTAAATAATTAGACTGAACAAAAAGATCCCTGTAATTTTCCAGGTTAAATGAACTGGGAAGGCTAAAAGGGGTCTTAAATATTTCCCGGTTGCTCTTAAATGAAGACATGACCATAAGCACCAGGGGGAAAGTTATTGTTAAACATTGGAATACAAGAAGCGCATAAATTCCAACCCGGGGAAGATATTTAGTTTTTCTTAGTTCTGTATTCATGATTTTAAATTTAAAATATTACCTTTCTCTCCATGAAAGCCTTAAAAAGAAAATTACTCCGGTAAGTATTAATATGAACATAATAGTGGCAATAGCTGCTCCCAAGCCCACATCACTGACTACATTCATCATGGTACCAAAAGTGGTTCTATAGAAAAATGAACCAAAGATATCCGTGGCAAAAGCAGGATCTCCCTGCACCGATTCCATGGCATAAACAATTTCAAATTCGCTGAAATTACCTACAAAGGTCAATATTACTACTATTCCTATTATGGGTTTTAATAAGGGAAAAATGATATGCCTGATCTCGCCCCATATATTTATACCATCTATACGGGAGGCTTCTATTATATCTTCCGGTATGCCATCAATGCCTGCCGTAAAAAATACCAGGGGTATGCCTATCATATGCCAGGCAGTAACTGCCGCCAGGACAGGCAGGGCAGTAGCGGAACCCCCCAGCCAGGGCCGTATGATAAAATCCAGGCCAACCCCTCTCAGCATCTTGTCAAATATTCCCCAAACCGGATTCAACATCAGCTTAAATAAAAACCCTACTACTATTACTGATAGGGCAGTGGGCAGAAAATAAAAAGTCCTGAAAAAACGGGTACCTCTAATTTTACGGGTAACCAGTACCGCTAGAAAAAATCCGGTTACATTCTGAAAAATGGAAACCATCAAAAAGAATTTTACATTATTGGAAAAGGCATTAAAGATCCTATCCTGAAACGGGAACTGGGTAAACAGTCTAATATAATTTTGGAAACCGCAAAACTGATCAGGTACTATTCCCTGTCCGGTGTAAAAACTCATACGCATGGAATTAAACAAGGGCATTATCATAAACACAGTGTAAACCAGCAAAGCAGGCAATAGAAAAAAGAAAATATAGTATCTTGCCCTTTTTATTTTGTTAAGGTTTAACATAGGTTTACCAATATTTAATTTATAGTGGTTTATGTGCTATTTGCCCTAAAGCAAATAGCACATAAACCTATGTTTTTATTCGGTAAAATACCAGGTATCCAGGCCTTTCTGGACTAATTCCACTGCTTCCTGAGAAGTTATGTCTCCATTGAAAAATTTCTGGCAGGCTTCATTAAAGAGAGTTTCACCGCTAGGTTCCTGCGCAGAAAGTTTTTCCCACATCAACTGGCCGGTGGTATCCACATCGTCCCCCTTAGCCATATCCATAATTTGTTGAGATAAGGGATTGCTAATCTCGAAGTCAATGGTCAAGGGAGGATACATTCCCGGTAATTCATTTGCCAGCAAGGATGCATGTTCTGCAGATGCAATCCATTTCAGATAAGTTAAAGCCTCTTCAACATAAGGGGAATCCTTATTTACCCCCAAAGCCAAGTCAGCATAAAATGGGTACTGGAGCCGGTCTCCTTCATTTTCTACCGGAGGCGCAAACCATCCTGCGTTTACTCCTGCATCCTCAATTATTCCCAGCTCCCAGGATCCAGCAATAAACATAGCTGCCTGTTCATTGCAGAACATCTGCTGCATGGTAACATAGTCTATAGCCTGGTAGCCTTCCGGGAAATATTCTACCAGCTGCCATAAAGCATCATATGCTTTTACAAATCTTGGATCAGTAAACTTGATTTCCCTGTTGATTAAAGCTTGCCTGCTGGCTTCTCCCCCATAAAAATTGGGGCCCAAGTCGCAATACAGGGTTTCGGTAAGAACCCATTGGTCATTGGTTCCATGGGCAATTGCTACTTCCCCATTTTCTTTTAGGGTCTGGGCTGCAGATAACAGCTGGTCCCAGGTAGCAGGAGGTTCCAGGCCATAGTCAGCAAATATATCCTTATTATACCAAACACCAGTTATAGAGCCAAAATAAGGCACCCCGTATATAACTCCGTCTTCGGTCTGCCAGGCTCCGATAGAGTTGGGAGTAAAATCATTAAAATTAGGTATCTCTTCGTTTAACTCTACTAAATAGCCTCCGTCATAGATCTGCCTTCCACCGTCATAGGACCTCAACATCACTATATCTGCTCCTACCCCTGTTTCTAGTGATGTTTTCAGGAAAGCATCATATTCAGTATTTTTAACTGGTTCAAACTCTATTTTTATATTAGGATACTGCTCCATAAACACCTGGTTAATCCTGTTTACCCGGTCCACATCTTCAGTCCTTAAGCTGGTATATGTAAGTGTTACCACCTCTTCTGCAGCAGGTTCAGCAGGCTCCTCTGCTACAGGCTCCTCGGCTTCCGGTTCAACAACAGGCTCCTCGGCTGGTGCTTCTTCCTGCACCGGAGCTGCCGGCTGTTGACCACAACCAAAGAAACTAAACGTAACTATCATTGATACTATGACCAATGATATCAGCATAAACCACAATTTCTTATTCATTTCCTTCCCCTCCTTTAAATGATTAAGCTTGTTTTTTAACCTTTTTTACCATCCTCCTTCTGTTTATATTGTAAAATTTTTAATATCCTACAGTTTCCCAGCACTCAAAGGGTGCTGCTATTTCTTCGCTTACATAAACCTGGGTATCCAGTATCTGGAATATGGAGCTGGGTACATACGGGGTAACCGGCCCCAGTAAAATCAACCTGGAGGTCATTCTCTGCCAAGATACAAAAGTGCCCATGGTTTGCAATGCATGCAGCTCAATCCTTACCCTGGACCTGGCCACATCAGCCGGTCCTATGGTAGCTGCCTTGGGCGGCACATTGGCTATATCCCCGGATTGCCCGAAAATTCCATGTAAAGAATTCTGGCATATGGTTAAGGGGTGCAGGCTAATTATTCTGGCTTCCTGGTTTAAGTATTCATCTATATCATCAGTTAAAAACTCCGGTGACGGGTCCACGAAAGCAATATGCCCTGCCCAGCCGGGACTGGAATAACAAACATCTGCCCCGCCTTCTCCCACTTCTGCTATCATCTTGGAATAATCCTTAATATTTTTATTGGTGGGGTAAAAAACATTATCCATGGGCATTCTCAGGTCTTGGTCAATCTGGTTCACAAAATAATTGATCAGGGAATGGGCAAAGCCTGCCTTGTAGGTTTCCGGGGCTATATTCCCATCTTGATCAGCCCATTCGTCCATGGCAAAAATGTAGACATTGCGGCAGTCTACCCGGTGGTAATTTATGAGTTCTGCTACCGGTATATAGGTTTCCGGCTCAGGATTACCCAGTATAAATACCTGCTTTTTATCCAGGTCATCAGACATTTTAATCCTGGTAAAAAGATCCCCTATAATTATAGGGTGCGGATTTTTTGTAACCTTTATTTTCATTTTGTCATTGGAATATTTCTCCAAATCCTTTCCGTGTATTGACCTTGCCTTCTCCAGCACTTTTTTGTCTTTGAACGGTACAAATTCTGCTGGTTCAAATACAAAATCACTCATTTATCTGTCCTCCCTGTTTAAGGTAATATTTTACAAACGCTACTGATAACGATTTCAGAACGAATCTGCCAATCTTAACTGCATCCGCAAGATTTCCTAATTATCAAATCAGCATCAATCCTGACTTCCTGGTATCCATCGCCTTGGCCGTTTATCCTTTTTAGCAGCAGCTCTGCTGCCTTTTCCCCTATCTCCAAATCAATCCGCTGCAGGGTGGTGACTGGCGGATTCATGGCAGAAACAAAATCATAATCATCAAAGGTCACCACCGCCACCTCCTGGGGAACCCTTATGTTTTTTTCATTCAGGTAACGGAAACATCCAATTAACATATTGGCATTGGCACAATAAATAGCTTCCGGCCTGTTTTTTTGGTTCATTAATTCCTGGGTAGCCGCATAGGCCTTACTCTTCTTCCAGTCTGCCACCTTTACAAGGTCCGGTTCTGCCTCTAAACCATTATCAGCTAAAGCTTTCTTATAGCCGCTTAACTTGTCAAAACCGCTGGATTCATCCAGGGGACCGCTGATACAGGCAATCTTTTTATAGCCATGAACCCTTATCAAATGATTAATCAATTTATGGGAGCCGTTAATATCATCGCTTAATACAAAGTCTGCCTTATCTATATCTATCTTATTGTCTACCACCACAAAGGGGGTGCCAAAACTGTGTATCATAGATTTGATAACTCCGTTATTTTTACAGATAGTAGCCAGTATGATTCCCTCTACCCTTTTGGATATGGCCAGTTTTATGGCCTTTTCTTCAATGTTTTCATCATTGCTGGTATTAAAAAGTATTAGTTCTTTGCCCTGGTTTCTAATGGATCTCTCCACTCCCATTACAATACTTGAAAAGAAATAATCAGCTACATTGGGAATTATCATGCCAATTATATTGGTTTTTCTAAGCCTCAGGCTGCGGGCAGTCCACATGGGCTCATAATTAAGCTTTTTAGCTGCTGCTTTTACCTTGTCCCTGACTTCGCTGGATACAAACTTCTCATTATTCAACACCCTGGAAGCAGTGGGGACTGACACTCCTGATTCCTTGGCTACATCTTTTAGGGTTATATTCTTCATAGATAACGATATTAATAACGATTTCAGTATTAATAATTATCTAATAAACTGCAGTATTTTTCAATATTTTAAGAGATAAATTTCATTCTTTCAAATTTTACTGAGCCTGATTAAGGACATCCTCTTTTTATGTTATAATTATAATTTAACTGTTATCAATATACATTAAATTATGCTGGGTGAAGAAAGAAGAGAATATATTCTAAATATCATCAATGAAACCGGCAGCGTAAAAGCGCAGGAAATTGCTGCCCAATTGCAAGTATCTGAAGCCACCATCAGGCGTGACTTAAACCGTCTGAGCCGAAATAATTTAGTTAAAAGAACCTATGGCGGAGCCATACGGAGCCTATCGGTAGGCCAGGAAATGATTTTCAATACCCAGAAGCAAAGGAATATAGAAGAAAAGAAAAAAATTGGCCTAGCCGCTTCCCAGCTGATAGAAGAAGGGGATGTAATTATTATTGAATCGGGTACTACCGGTTATCATACCGCCTTAAACATCAGGAACAAAAAGAAGTTAACAGTAATAACCAACGGGTGTGAAATAGCTTCGGTACTTTCCAGCCTTAACCCTGAATTTACCATTATATTAAGCGGGGGGATACTTGATCCCCAAACCCATTCCCTAATCGGTCCCATTGCCGACCATACTTTTACTAATTTGAATGTAGATAAGGCTTTTATCGGTATCACCGGCTTGGATATCAACCGGGGAATCACTGCTGTCAACCAGATCGAAGCTAACACCAAACGAAACATAATAAACAGCGCCAAACAGGTTATAGCCCTGGCCGACCACTCAAAACTGGGGCATATTTCCATAAACTTTGTAGCCGGCATTTCCAGCATAGACATCTTGGTTACGGACAATTTAGCCAATAAGGCTTTTATGGATAAGCTCAAGAAAACAGGGTTGGCCATAATCCAGAAATAAGCCTTTATCCTTACGGATATACTCCCCTTAGCCTCACTGCTTCCACTATTTTTTCTACCGCAATAAGATAAGCAGCATCCCTCATAGATATCTTTTTGGATTGGTGCAGGCTATATACCTGGTCAAAAGCGGCATCCATAACTTCTTTTAAAGCTATGTCTACCTTTCTTTTGGACCAGAAATAGGCATCGTTTCCCTGTACCCATTCAAAATAGGATACGGTTACTCCTCCTGAGTTAGCCAGTATATCAGGGATAACAAAGATACCTTTATCAGCCAGTACCTGGTCTCCCTGGGGAGTAGTAGGGGCATTAGCCCCTTCTGCTACAATCCTGGCCTTTATCTTGGCTGCAGTAGATTCGGTTATCTGGTTCTCCAGCGCAGCAGGTATAAAGATATCTGCTTCTATGCCAAATATATCTTCCCTGGCCAGGTTTTCCGCTTCCGGATATCCGGACACAGTTTTATGATCTTCCACATAATTAAAAAGCTGGTAAACATCCAGGCCCTGGTCATTATATACCGCTCCCCCCACATCAGATATGGCTACTATCCTAAACCCCAGGTCGCAGAGTATCCGGGCTGCATTGGAGCCCACATTGCCAAACCCCTGTATGGCTACCTTTAAACAGGGCTTATCATAGCGAAGCACTTTTAAGGCAGAAAGCAGGTTATAAACACAGCCCCTGCCGGTAGCCTCTTCCCTGCCCTGGGAACCGCCCAGGGCTATAGGCTTGCCGGTAACTACTCCCGGAACCGCATAACCCTTATCGATGGAATAGGTATCCATAATCCAGGCCATCACCTGGGCATTGGTGCCCACATCCGGGGCGGGAATATCTTTTTCAGGGCCCAAGTTGGGTATTAGCTCGAAAGTATACCGGCGGGTTAGGTTTTCAAGCTCCCGGGCAGAAAGCTGCTGGGGATCTACAGTAACCCCTCCCTTGGATCCTCCAAATGGCAGGTTGGCTAATGCACATTTTAAGCTCATCAAAAGGGCCAAAGCCTTTATTTCATCCAGGTCTACCTGGGGGTGGTATCTTATACCCCCCTTAGCCGGCCCCCGGTTAGTGGAATGAACCACCCGGTATCCGGTAAAAACGTCCAGCCTGCCGTCATCCATTTTTACCGGTACCGCTACCTCTGTTATTTTCCTGGGTATGGAAAGGTATTTGAGCATTCCCTGGTCTAGAGACAGCATATCTGCCACTTTAGCCAGTCTCCCCAGGCTCTGGGTCCATATGTTATCCATAAACAGACCTCCTTAGGTTATAGCACTTATACCTGATTCAGAAGTACGTATTCGTATGGCATCTTCTACCGGAAGAACAAATATCTTCCCGGAACCGATACATCCGGTACCGGCCAGCTTGATAATGGCGGCAGTAATTTTATCTACATCATCTTCCCCTACCACTATCTCCAGTTTAATTTTAGGAAGAAGTTTAACGCTTTTATTGGGAGTCTCCCCATCCAGATATCCTCTTTGCCTGCCAAATCCCAGCACTTCGGTTACTGACATCCCTTCTATACCGGCCTCTATGAGGCCTTCTTTAACTTCATCCAGCTTGGTGGGCTGGATATAGCATTCAATTTTTCTTAGCATAATTTATTCATCCCCCCTTAAAGGTAGGTCTACCCATGTGTTGCGGCTATTAGAAATCATAGCTGCTTCCATTACTTCCTGAACTTTGTATCCCGCATACATATCAGCCTCAGGCTGCTGGTTTTGGGCAATATTATTTAAAAAATCAAAAGCGCTTCCCATATGATACCTGATCCACCCTATGGCAAACTTGGGTCCAGGAAACTGGGTAGCCGGTTTAGGGTAACGCTGCACGGTTTCAATAGCTGTAAAACCCCGGAACCCGCCTATGGGCTCTCCCTGGTTTCTGTTATCATATACCTCCAAGTAGTTGGGCTGCATACTGTTAAACCTTATGGCTCCTTTGTCCCCATGGATCTCAAACCTTATTTCATCATTGGTACCATTGGCCACTTTGGAAGCTTCCAATGTCCCTGAGACCCCATTTTCAAGCTCAAACAGCATCAGGGCCAGGTCTTCAGTGTCTACCCGGCATACCCCTTCAGTATTGCCCCCAATGGGTCTTTCCTTTACAAATATGTCCAGCTTGGAAAACACCTTTTTAAAGTCCCCTAACAGGAACCTGGTTATATCTATGATGTGGGATCCCAGGTCGTAAAGAGAGCCGCCCCCGCAAAATTCTTTCTGTATTTTCCAATAGGCAGGACGGTTAGGATCTGCATTTCCAGCATGGAGATAAACAATCCTGCTGCTGTATATACGGCCTAAAAAACCTTCCTGGATAAGCTGCCTGGCCCGCATTACAGCAGGCTGGTACCTGTACTCAAAACTTACCTGGGCTACCTGTCCAGGATGCTGTTTTGCCGCTTCCAGTATCTGCCGGGCTTCATCCAGATTCATAGCCAAAGGTTTTTCACAAACCACATGTTTGCCTGCCTCCAGTGCTTCTATAATTATATCCTTATGCAAATAATTAGGGGTGCATACCTCTATAATATCAATATCATCCCTTTCTATAAGCTGCCGGTAATCTTCGGTGGCAAACTCAAATCCTGCCTCTCCTATGCCCTTCTCGGCATCATCAATAGGGACCGAGCAAACGCCTACCGGTTTTATCTTGAAAGGTACAGGACTGTAATAGAAAGGCATATCCAGATAAGAGATGGTATGCACTCTGCCTATAAAACCGTAGCCTACCATTCCCAAACCTAATGTTTTCATTTCAATCTCCTCTCCCTGGCTTTAATACCCGTATTCTTTTTCCACTTCCCCAATGGCATGGTCTATAATCTCCAGTGCTTTCTGGGCAACATCTTCTTCCATGATCAAAGGCGGAGACATCCTCAAGTTATGGCCGGCTGGAATCCAAGCCAATCCATTGGCAAAAGCTTTCTGGTAAATCTTTCTACCCGCTTCGTCAAAGGGCTCTTTGGTCTGTTTGTCTTTTACTACTTCCATGCCTAGCAGGCATCCCTTGCCCCGCACTTCTCCAATTATGGGGTGGCTGTCCCTAATCTGCTCCAGCTTGCCCATTATAAAGCTTCCCAGTTTAGCAGACCTCTCTACTATGTTTTCTTCTTCTATTACCTCCAGGGAAGCCAGGCCGGCAGCAGCTGCCATAGGGTTGCCTCCATAGGAAGTAGAGGCAGAAATTTTTTCCAACACATCAGTATAGTCTTCCCTGATGGCAAAAGCAGTGCAGGGGAAACCATTAGCCAAACCTTTGCCCAATACAATAATATCAGGCACCACATCGTAATGGTCTACACAGAACATCTTGCCGGTACGGCCGCAGCAGGTTAAAACTTCATCTACAATCATCAGGATGCCCAGCTTATCACACATCTTCCTTATTTTAGGCAGGTAATCATCAGGATAAACCACTGATCCTCCCCATCCCTGTATGGGCTCCATGACTATGGCCGCAACGTTTCCAGTGCCTTCCATTAAAATCTGCTTCTCTAAAGCGTCTACACAGAACAGGCCGCATTCCGGGTATTTTTTCTGGAAATGGCAGTGGTAACAATGTCCGTTGGGAGCCATATGGTGGCCCACTGCCCTGGGTCCGGAAGTGTAATTGGCTACTTCAGTAAGGGATACAGCACTCATTGTTTTTCCATGGAAATCACCATAGAAGCTGAAAAACTCATATTTATTGGTAAATGCCCGGGCAGCCCTCATAGCTGCCTCTACTGCTTCTGTTCCGGCACAATACATCTGAACCCCGCTTAGGTTGCCGGGTGTAACTGAAGCTAATTTTTCCAGAAACCTGGCCTTTATTTCAGTGGTATAGTCATGGCAGTTCATAAGTTGCCCAGTGTATTTCTGTATGTATTCTACTACCTTGGGATGACAATGGCCTAAATTGGTAACATAGATTCCGGAAGAAAAATCTATATAGGTATTGCCGTCAACATCGGTCATGGTTACCCCATGGGCGCTCTCGAAAGCTACCGGGAAAAGTTTTACCTGAGATGAATAGCCCTTCATATATCTTTCTGCCCTGGCATGCAGCGCCTGGGATTTTGGTCCTGGGGGATCTACTTTAATTTGGGGGATAGCGTGGGCATCTACTTTTGCCCAATCATGGTCATAGCTCATTTCTGCCTCCTGTAATGGTTAATATTTGCACTATTTTGCATGTTTCTATTCGTTTTTGTGTGTTTGATTAGATTATAGTATAAAATGCACCTAAAATACAATAGATTTAAAAAAACCTAATCCTATGATCCTATAACCTTAAACATGCTGTCCATTACTCCAGCTAAAAATTTAAAAAACAATTAAAATAGGAGATAATTTTAAAAGGAAGCGAGGCTGCTAGATCATCTTCTACATATACCCTATATTCATAATCGCCGGGGGGTAAAAATTTATACTCTAGAATTTCTATCTCGCATCCATCAGCCCCTTCGCTGTAAAAACTGGTTTGGCACCTCTGTATAAAACTATAATTATCCTTATCAAAAACAGCTGCACTGATGGCAACATCATCTTTAGTTTTAAACCCCAAATAGAGCCGCCCTTCCTGATGGGGGAAGAACGTATTAACCCCTTTGGTTATAGAGCCGGTAAAAATACTATTTAGTCTTCCCAGCCCCATCTCTGAGAAATATTTATGAAAAATCTCTTGGTCTGAGATTTCTACCAATGATAAATTTTGTTGGCTCCCGGAATCAAGACTGGGATCAGATTCACAACCGGATAAGGTTAACCATGCCAGTATTGCTGTACAAATTACAATTAAAACCCATGATATAGGCCTGTTTGTCCTAACCTTACCCATATACTACTCTTCATAAAAAGTTACGGTTATTCCCCCCGGACCAAGGTGGTTTCCTACCACCGGCCCCACTTCAGCCCTCATAATTTCCCTGGGAGAGAAAGCCTCTTTAATTCTTTGGGCCATCATGTCCCCTTCAGCCTTGGCATCAGAATCAGAAACAATAACCGTCAGGTTATTGGTATCTTTTATCATGCCTTTCATTGATTTTATCAGTTCATCCTTTGCCTGGCCAAACCTCCTGGTAGTTTTAAACTGAGAAGTTTCTCCCTTATGGAAAGTAAGTATAGGCCGTATTTCCAGCAGGGAAGCAATCAAACCCTTGGCCCTGCCTATTCTGCCGCTCTTAATCATATATTTTAAAGTATGCGGTATAAACAGAACCTTTATTTTCTGCTTGAGCTCCTGAACTGCATCAATTATTTCTTCCTTGGGCCTGTTCTTAAGGGCTAGCTCCGCTGCTTTTATTACCAGGAGGCCCAAAGGCATATGCACCAGTTCAGAATCAATAATTTCTATATCGCTATTAGGAAATTTCCTTTTTGCTATCTGGGCAGAATTAAAGGTGCCAGACATTTTTTGGGAGATATGTATGGAAATTATTGATTGGTAATCTTCCAAGAGCCTGCCGTAAACTTCAATGAAATCCTGGGGCGCAGGCTGCGAAGTGGTTACCTGGGCCTTGGTCTTTTCCAATTTTTCATAGAATTGTTTTTTGGTCAATCTTTGGCCATCATCCAGATAACTTTCCTCTCCAAAATTGACATACAGGGGTATTACTTCTATGTTATATTTTTCAACTAACTTCGGAGATATATCAGCTGTACTGTCGGTAACGATTTTTATTTTATTCATATCACTACCTCTATTTTTTTTAAAATTATGTGAATTACAAACCTGACCGTCCACCAAAGGAATTCTTTTAAAAAATACTCTTATTTTATTTTACTACTTTGAAAATAATTATAAATGGGTTTACCGCTAATCTGCTCGAATTAAGCGGATAGATGAAAAAGCAGCATAGTATTTTATATGGTTCGGCCTTCTTTTTTAGCCTTCATGTCCATGCTGGAGCCGATAGCTATGCCCAAAAGAAGGCCAATACCTAACCCTATTGCCATATTATCAAACAAGGTTAAGCCCAACATAGAACCAAAACAAAGCCCCAGGGAAACACCCAGGGCCAGGTTTTGCCCCCAGGGGATGATTTTATGCTCTTTTCTTAAATGATTGGTTATATTTTCAATTTTGTTTCTATATTCCTTGGTCCCAGACTGGCCAAGGGTCTCTATATTCTCTAAATCTTTTATCAGGCTTTCTATTATTTGCCTATGATCCTGGCATTCCCGGCAGTTTCCAGAAAAATCAGCTACCTTGCCGGCCACTGCTTCCAACCGGTCCAGATAATAGCGGTCTATTTCTCTTTTGGTAAATTTTTCCCTAAATTGGTTAATCTTGGTTTGAATTTTTTTCTGCCAAAGTTTTCTATGTTCCATATTGGCCCTAAATGTACTTATTAAAAGTATTGTTTGCCAAAGAAGTTTATACCATAAATCCGGCCTTGGTTCAAGCTGATCGCCAAACCCTTCATGCAGCTTTTAAAACAGCCGGATTTACCTGAAGCTTGCCTGGCTATAAAGATTT